>JAFAVL010000434.1 GCA_019242465.1 Chroococcidiopsidaceae cyanobacterium CP_BM_RX_35
GCTGAATTAGTGACCGCCTTTGGTCATTGCTGCTTTCTCCTCACCGGGCAAAGGCGGTGTACCGATGACTAGTAGTTGTGTTTTATTGGTGAAGCATGTAACATATCTATCTTGGTATAGATGTATCGGAATCAACTTTCCGAGTCAATGAAATAATAGGTGCCAAGTGGGTTTTTGCTTAGTCAGATAACCCAATGCTCCCGATCACATTAATCGCTACAACACGGAGAAACTCGGTATGAGATCTATCCGCTCTTACCTGTCTAGTCTGCATTTAGTACGCCTTTTAGTTGCTGTTTGTGCTTGCGCTTTGTTGGCGTTTTCCTACGCCTCTCCTGCCTACAGCGATCCTGTCAATATCACTGGTAAACAATCTGCTCCTGAACAAGGCGAGGCGCAGCTCAGAAGTATCGAGAAAGGAGCGCAAGATGCAGTTTTAGACAAACCCTATTCACGGAAACAGACACAAGACAAAGCTGTCCCAGGTCTGAATGAGATCCAAGGAACCGCCGATGCTGACAAGATGAGTCGCCCAGAAAATTCTGAGCAGGCTGTTTCAGTTGAGGACAAGTCGAAAAACTTTTTGGAAGCAATTACAGACAAGGTCACTGGCAGAGACTAAGGGTCTACAAAGTTAGTGAGTAAAAGAGAGAGGATGAGGAAATCGGGTGTTTTCTTTCCTACTCTTTTATTCACTAACTCTTTTTATTGCTTTGGATGCCGCACCTTCACGGTATCAGCCGCAACAAGTTTAGTTGTCCAAATAGAAGATTTTTGACTGTCCTTGCTGTTGCTCCATAGACCAGTGGATCTCAGCATTGAGCTTACTTATAACTCTGCTAAAAATACAATCCGAAACCTCTTCAAATTTATCGGTCTCATAAACCATAAAAGAGTCATTATTTGCTTTACCAATAACCTCTACGACAAAAGCATTAATACCATCGAGAGAAGAAATGCTTTTTCCCACTGCCACAGGGATAACAAAGTCGATTGGATAAACATTGTCCCCCTGTTTTGATGCATTAGAAGATAGTTGTAGCCTCAGACCGAATTTCCAGAAACCAGGGCGATCTGGCAGTAGTATAGTATCTATTCTGTACTGCCCCTCTAGGTAATCTTCGTAATCTTCATATTCAAATTCCTCTTTCAAAAGTACGTATCCCACTTTGTCTTTAGGCCATCCAAGGTTTGCAACTATTCGAGCCACAAGTTTGGGTATAAATTCAAAACATGTATTTTTATACCGTGTATAGTTTTCCGCTAAATGAATGTAACCTTGCCAAAGATTATTGAACTTAGACATAAAAACTATGTTTTGATAACGCAACTAACCGTACACCGATTTTGCTTGTGTGTCACGAGATCACAAAATTTACTAACTTACCTGGCACGACAATTACCTTTTTAATCTCTTTATCCCCAATGTAACGTTGGGCAACTTCTGATTCACGGGCATACTGTTCCAACGCTTGCCGATCTGCTTGTGCTGGTACTTGAATCGTGCCACGAGTTTTACCCATAATTTGAATGACTAGCGGAATTTCCTCCGCTACTAAAGCATCTGGGTCAGCTTGAGGCCAAGTTTGTGTGTGAACGGAGTCGGCGTGACCACCTAAATGCCACAGCTCATCAGCAATATGGGGTGCGAAAGGTGCTAGCAGCAGTATCAGTGTCTTAATGCCTTCTACATACACCGATGAGTCTTTGCAGTCAGCATCAGCCAGAGCATTGCTCAGCTTCATTAACTCTGAAACGGCTGTATTAAATTGATACTCACCCTCTAAGTCTTCTGTTACATTGGCGATCGCTGTGTGAATTGCTCGACGTAAATCCTTTTCATTTTTGGATTTGGGCTCTTGCGCTTGCACACAGCCTAGAGCGACTGGATGAGCGGATTGTGCTGTCATGTTAGTTGTCCGCTGTGTAAACTCTGTACTCATTCGCCACACCCGATTCAAGAACCGGAATTGCCCTTCTACATCAGCTTCATCCCACTCCAAATCTTTTTCTGGTGGCGCTTTAAATAAAATAAACATCCGAGCTGTATCTACACCGTATTTAGCGATGACATCTTCTGGAGCCACCCCATTGCCCTTCGACTTTGACATAGTTCGATAAGCGGCTTCTAAGACTTCACCTGTCTCTGGATCTTTGGGAGCAGCAGGGTCTACTTGGGTAGCCGGAATCCACTGCTGGGTTCTGGGATTCATATATGTCATGCCTTGCACCATGCCCTGAGTCAGGAGGCGTTGAAACGGTTCGTCGAAATCGAGTAGACCGCGATCGCGCAAGACTTTGGTAAAAAACCGCGAGTACAGTAGGTGCAAAATCGCATGTTCAATTCCACCAACATACTGGTCTACTGGCATCCAATCATTGGTCTTAGCAGGGTCAAAAACCTGTTGTTCATCTTTAGCATCGGGATAGCGCAAAAAATACCAGGATGAATCAATAAATGTATCCATCGTGTCCGTCTCTCGCTTGGCTTGCCCTTCACAAACCGGACAAGCTACATTAATCCAGCTTTCCAGTTGAGCTAAGGGAGAAGGACCGCGACCCATAAACTCGATATCTTCCGGCAATCGCACTGGCAAATCTGCTTCGGGCACTGGAACCGCGCCACATTGAGGACAGTGGATAATCGGGATCGGAGCGCCCCAGTACCGCTGTCGCGAGATCAGCCAATCCCGGAGACGATACTGAACGCGAACTTTACCGAATCCCTGTTCTTGGGCATATTGCACAATTGCTGCTTTTGCCTCTGTCGAAATCATGCTGTTGAAGCCATCAGAATTGATGACAATTCCAGGTTCGGTGTAAGCCTCTAGTAGGACTGGCGCGTCAGTGGTACCAGCAGGTACAATCACGACCTTGATGGGCAAGTGATAGGTTTTAGCAAATTGAAAGTCTCGCAGATCGTGAGCTGGGACGCCCATAACTGCCCCAGTGCCGTACTCATACAGCACATAGTCAGCAATCCAGATGGGAATTTCTTCACCAGTGAAGGGATTAATTGCCTTACCACCCGTAGCAATGCCGCGCTTGGGTTTGTCCTCTGCCGTTCGTTCCAACTCGCTCTCAGCGGCAACTGCTTGAATCAACGCTCCTACTGCTAAGCGCTGTTCTTCTGTTGTGACTTGAGGAGTGAGAGGATGCTCTGGTGCTAACACAACATAACTAACCCCATACACCGTATCTGGTCGCGTAGTATAAACGCCAATTTTTTCATCCAAGCCAACGATAGGAAATTCTAGGTACGCTCCTACTGATTTCCCAATCCAGTTTGCTTGCATGAGCTTCACTCGCTCAGGCCAACCGCTCAGTTGGTCTAGGTCATTGAGCAACTGTTCAGCGTAATCAGTAATTTTGAGAAACCACTGCCGCAACAACTTGCGTTCGACCTTGGCACCTGAGCGCCAAGAGCGTCCTTCATTATCTACTTGTTCGTTTGCCAGTACTGTTTGGTCAATTGGGTCCCAGTTGACAGCTGCTTCTTTCTGATATGCCAGTCCCGCTTGAAAAAATTGTAGGAAAATCCACTGCGTCCACTTATAGTAATCTGGCGAACAGGTAGTAACTTCAAGACTCCAATCAATCGATAAGCCTAGCCGCTGTAGTTGCTGCCGCATCTGGGCAATGTTCTGGTAAGTCCACTGAGCGGGAGGAATACCTCTTTGAATCGCGGCGTTTTCTGCTGGTAAGCCAAATGCGTCCCATCCCATGGGGTGTAGGACCCGATACCCTTGCATCCGTTTGAGTCTGGCAATAACATCCGTAATCACATAATTACGAACGTGACCCATGTGCAGGCTACCCGATGGATAGGGGAACATTGATAGGGCATAAAATTTTGGCTTTTCCCTAGCTGTAGGGGTCTTGTCTAAACCTGTTTCTGCCAAAGTCTGTTGCCACTTTTCCTCAATTGCTGCTGGGTTGTATCGGGACTCCACGCACGGAACTCCTACTGTATCGGTGTCTGTCCCCATATTTTAATGGGTTAGCAGTTAGTAGAATCGGGATATTATGACCGAATCTCATAATTTGGTAAAAGTATTTGTCTACGGCACCCTAAAACCTGGGGAAGCAAATTATCAACGCTACTGCGCTGGACTGGTGATAGAAACCCAAAGAGCGATCACCTTCGGTCAACTGTTCGCACTTCCGTTTGGCTATCCAGCAATGACGTTAGGAGATCACCTTATCTACGGTTTTTTGTTCTCATTCAGCGACGCAGCTGTCCTGCACCACCTCGACTGGCTAGAGGATTACAACCCCAAAAGACCAGCTACACAAAACGAGTACATTCGGCAGCAAATGGAGATTTATAGCTTGGAGATGCTACCTCTGGGATCAGCTTGGGTCTACTTAATGACTTTGGAGCGGATTCACTCCTATGAAGGACTGCTGCTGCCCAACGGGTGGTGGAGCAGCTGTAGGCAATATCTACCAAACCAGGACAATTAATAAACGTTCTGATTGATCCGCTGCGGCGACTGAGACTGAACTGGTTTAACAGGCTTTTCTGGAGCTTTGGGAATTTCTACTATGGGAGTGTTCAAGGCAACTGTTAAGGTTTCGTGTTTAGCGGCTGGGTTTAGGGTTCGAGCGACCTGGTTCACAGACAGTATATAAGTTGGGAAGATGCCTGACAAAGCACCAACGAACAGGGCAGCGATTACTGTACCTCCCCAAGCGGCAGTTTTCCTGGGTCTATCTAAACGAGCAAATACCTGCTGAGCTGTTTGTGCTGCTGGCTGCTGCGTCGATGGTACTGGCATCGTCTGTAAACTCTGACGTAGGTTTATAAGCCGCCCATAAAGACGTTGAACTCCTGGGTCTGTTGTCAGCCATGTCTCTACCTGCCGCCGCTCAGCAGCACTTACTTCACCGTCAAGGTATGCACTCAACAGCTCGAAGCGATCACGCTTCAGCAGGCTCTGAGGTAATGCCTCTTGGGAGTTGATTCTAGAACTGTCTTGAGACTCAAACTTAGACGTCATGTTAGAATTACTATCAAGTCGCATGAAGGGAAGCAAGCTAGACAACTCTCCTGGTTGGCTACTATATTCTTATTATCATAAATCCTCCAGCTCTGGTGTTTGCTCATCTTTAAGGAAGAAATATATTACCTTGAAGAATCTCCCTAATCGAGAAACGACTAGCCGTCTAGATAGCTTTGCAGCTGAGATTGAAGCCTAGACCTTGCTCTAGCAATTCTTGACTTGACCGTTCCTAAAGAAACACCTGTGATTTCGGCAATTTCTTCATAAGGCATCCCTTCAATTTCTCTCAGAACAATCGTTGTCCGAAATACCTCTGGTAGATCTTTAATTGCCTCTCGTAGCTGATCGTAAAATTCCCGCGTAGTCAGCTCTTCTTCTGGACCCGGATTATCCCCAGCAATTTCCCACTCCATCTCGCCGTCCTCCATAGAGCGAGGGGCATCTAAAGATAGTGGAATCGAGAGTCGCTTGCGTTTGCGTAGCTCGTCGTAAAACAGGTTTGTGGCGATGCGGCTCAACCATCCCCGGAACTTGATTGGTTCATTTAAGTGCTTAACATTTCGGTACACTCGAATCCAGACTTCCTGAGCCAAGTCTGCCCGGTCTTGCCAATCTGGAGCTAGGTGGTATAAAACCCGCTCAACGTGGGACTGATAGCGACGCAGCAGCTCCCCGAACGCAGCTCGCTCAGGGCGTATCCCGACCTGACAGCACAAAATCAAATCGTAATTAGACATTTTCTCAACTTGCACTGGCGCTTGAGACCTCGTTGCCTCAACCGCTGACCAGCAGACAGGAATCGATTGACTCATAGAGGACACTGGCTCTGGAACATCCCCTCTAATTAGACACCTTCATCAAGAGGAAGTTCCCATCATTAGTGCCAGATTTCCTACTGGCTCACCTGCCTCTTTCATAGGGCAGTTTCTTGTTCAAAGGTAGGGGCGGAGGCTTGAAGCAAGGCACTAATTTGATCAAAGACTTCGTTACCAGTGCTTTTACCTATAGCCTGCCGTTCTGGGAAAAAATCGGGTCGGTCTAGGTTATGAGCAATTGCCTCGTCAACTTGCTTGGCAATTAACCCTTGTAGTTCTTCCCTGGCTCTTTGGCGTTGGTATCTAGCTCCTTCTTCCGTAGTGGCGTACATCGGCGGCAGACGGTTTAGAGCGTAGGCAGCAATATCTCCGACATCAAGGTGGTGTTCGCTGGTGACTTGAATTTCTGCCACTCGAGCGATCGCCGCAGTCAGCACTAACTCTTCCATCACATTGATAAACTGCTTGCGCGGTACTGCCACCACTTCACTAGTTAACAGTGCCCCCATGAGCTTGTCTAGCGCCATATACTCTTCAATTGAAAGCTCAGTAGCAGTGTCACAAATTCGACCTACCTCCGCTTCCATGGCTGGTGTGAGGTAACCATCCTGAAGAGCTTGTTCAACGATTTTTTTTATACTCATAAAGCCTTTCGACTCGACTGCGATCTCTTAGTTGGGGACATGACTCCAAAACATTCTGGCTCACTCTTAGATAAAAACAGGTAAAAATCTAGTAAAGATGATCTCGCCAGGGTTCTGGATCAACAGCTTTTCCCTGAACATATAGTCCCCAATGTAGGTGGGGACCAGTCGCTGCTCCTGTGGAACCTACAGCACCAATAACTTGACCAGCTTGCACAAAATCCCCCTCTTTAACGTAGATTTGGCTCAAGTGCATGAAAATGCTAGCCACTCCTTGACCATGGTCAATTCCGATGCAGTTGCCGTGGATTCTAAATCCCTGCGACTCCCGTCCTACTAAAGCCACCCGTCCGGCTGCTGGGGCGATTACAGGTGAGCCAAAGGCACCAGCATAGTCAACGCCAGCATGGTAATAGTCCTTAGCAAATTTCCCATTGTAGTATCGTCGGACACCATAGATTGTAGTGATGGGACCTCGGTTTGGTCTTAAGAAAGGACCATTCCAGAACTTTTGTGGAGTGTCTAGCTGCTTGAAGGCTTCTATGCGCTTAAGTTCAGCTGTTGTTGCTTCCAAAGCTGCTTTTTGCGGAGGAAGATTAATTCGTTGGATGGGGAAGGAGCGATCACGTAAGTACACTAAGACTTTTTGTTCCTCTCCTGCCTCTCTCACCCGAATTTGCTTATCTCCTGCTTGATCTAGAGGAGTTGTGGGCAAAAGGACTCGAAACTGATTAGGCGCAATCAAAAAAGTTGGATATGTCTTTTGGTTAAAAGTGACTACTGGGCTGCTCGTAATGGCTTTGCTACTATCTGTACTATCTTGCTCGATAGTTACTGATAACGTATCTCCTAAATGAGGCTTAGCCGGAGC
>JAFAVL010000719.1 GCA_019242465.1 Chroococcidiopsidaceae cyanobacterium CP_BM_RX_35
TAGATGAGAAAACGAGTAAATTCCCCTTGCTCGTTCCACTAACAACCCATGTTGTGCTTCGATAGATTTTAGTACGGCTTCGCTATCAAGTTGTAGTGTTTCAGGCTCGGCACTAGCGTCAGGTAAGCCACGGATATAATCAGCAATAAGCAGTTCTACTTCTTTTTGCCTGAAAAAGTAATCACCTCGCTCAAAAGTCAGCCTGGCAATTTGGCTGAGTAATTCCTCCTTATGAAAAAGCGATAGTTTTTTGTAAACTTGCTCTCGCTCAATATTCCGTTTAGCATCCCACTTCCTTAGCAGTACACTCAGTCCTTCTTTATAAATCTCAAGACGGTTTACAGGAAAGTTGACTGATTCTTCAAATACTAGACACAGCAGAGTTAGCAGTAGTGGGTTAGTTGAAAGCTCTTGAATCGAACGATTTTCTTTGAGCTTTTGAACAAATTTTTTACCCTTGATTGGGTCTTTAGCAGCAAACCATTTAGTAGCAAAAGTTGCAATCTGGACGCTATCAAAATCTGTAATTTCTACCTCAGTAAATTGTTCGAGCGTATATTCCCGCGTTGCAATTCGACAGGTGATGATAAAGTGACTAGCATGAAACTGATTTGAAAGCTTTCGGATTTCCTGTAAAACCCGACAACAGTCCGTCTCCCTGACTTCATCTAGTCCATCTAACAGGACTAACATCTTACCCTGACTCAGCAATTGCTCTACGAGGGAATGCTCTACAATTTCAATAACAGCAAACAGGTCTTTAACGTACTCAAGTAAAGTTGATTGCTGTTCTGATTCTGCAAAATCTTTAAGTGTGATAAAAAGCGGAACAAGATGAGTTTGCAGTTGACCGCTACTGCACTGAAGAGCTATATGCTTTAAAAACGTAGTTTTTCCAGCTCCTGGCTTACCCAGCACAACTAGCTTAGAGTACTTTTTAATAGCTTCTAGCCCCGGCAGTCTCTCTTCAGCAACTCCGCCCAAATTTGGACGTTCAAACTCGTCTGCTAGACAAACTTTTAATAGGTCTGCAACTTCTAACCGCCTACGGCCGCTAATCTTCTCCAGAACGTTAACCCTGGTGTAGATATTATTCAGCTCAACTGGCTGAGACATATCTAACACGCGCATTAGACCACAACATTGTTGGATGCTGGGGCTTAAGCGCTGGCGTGCTTCTTGAACTAATGCATCCAATCCGCCACTGCCAAACCATTCATTTTCCAGCCTTGGTTCAGTGTCTTCAGGGAGATCGGCAATCTCCTGCCAAGGTAGTTCTAGTACTTGACAAATTTTATGAAAGTTTTCACGTCCTACTGGTTTACCGGCAAAGAAGTTCTGAACTGTGGCACGAGATATCTCCAGTTCAGCTGCAAAGTCAATCTTTGTCGCAAAACTAAGTACAGCTTTGTTAGCCCGTTTGATGCCTTCTGGTAATGCTTTCAGCGATCGCCTTGCCCGTACCATCATGCTAATGTACTCTTCTAGTTAACAACTAATCAGCAGCAGTTTGGCTACTTACGACTTCTTACACTGGTAAGGTACCGTTACTCACGCTTGTTGTCAAACTAGCCGTTACCGTTTACTCTAAGAATCCCCCTAAAGAGGGATGGTATTATTTAGTCATCCTGTATCTATCAATACCAAGAATGCAGTCATGCCAATTTTACAATGCTTAATTGTATTGATAGATACAAATTCCGGGTTTATAAAACTATAGTTATTTTTGGGACCTATTTGAATTATTCTAAATTTATGTTTGGTAAACGAAAATAATTTTCTAACTTGCTCAGAGCGAAAGATGTACATAAAAGCAACATAACATATACAGCCTTCAACCTTTATCCAGACTTGAGCAAAGCGGGTATATGCAAGACTGTTAACCAGCTCAGTACTGAAAGCGGATTACCTATATACCTGCTTTAATACAAGCGTCTGCTATTAAGGATCAGCAAGGGCAAAGTTGCTAGGGAATATTCTTATGTAGTTGCAAGGAATTGATTGTGAATGCTTAATGAGCTAAGGATGTTTACATTAACGCTACATCCCGACTCTAAGAGCTAGATTTACCACATCTATGATTGCTTAAAGTAGGTTGAAAACGCGGTTAAACACTGGCTGTGTAGTGTTTAGTAATTTAGTTCCATTACGTCACTACAATGCAAACCCATCCCTATCTAAAGCTGGAAAAATTACTTCCGTAAGGTGTAGCGTCAGGCAATGACAGCGTTTTTATGGACACTGTTGTCTAACTTTATTTAGATATCAAAAGTTCTCCATCTTTGATTTCTAATTCCATAAAGTCTTTTACCGGATACTGGGATGAAACGAGTCGTAATTACGGGCATTGGTGTTGTCGCTCCTCTCGGAATTGGGAAGGAGCAGTTTTGGAAGAATGCTATTCAGGGGCACTCCTATCTCCAAGCCGATCCAGAGATGGAGACCATGGGTATTAAGAGTAAAGTTCTTTGTCGAGTTTCTGACTTCGATCTAGCAGACCACTGCTCAGGTCAGGAGTTTGACCATCTTGTCGAGCAAGACCGAGTTGTGCAATTTGGCGTTGCAGCAGGCACAATCGCTGTTCAAGATTCGCAGTTAGACCTAAAACAGGAAAATCCAGAGTCTTTAGGCATCATCTTCTCATCAGCGATTGGTGGTACCCCAACTATTCAGAAAATCTTCGAGCAGTGCAGCGAGAAAGGTAGCCAGCCATTGAGGCACGTAGCAACTGGTGAGAACTTCTATAACGCGGGTATGTTTAACTACTCTGCTGCATTATTGGCTCGCAAATATGACTTCCAAGGACCTTGCACCTCTCTTTCTACTGGCTGCACTGCTGGTATTGACGCACTGGGCTTAAGCTTTGAATTAATCCGGTCGGGGGAAATGCAGGTGATGCTAGCAGGAGCAACTGAAGCTCCGCTGACCAGTCTGACTTATTCCACCCTTGATGTTATCGGTTCACTTTCCGTGACTGATTGCGAACCAGAAAAGGCATCGCGTCCCTTTGATGCTAAGCGAGGTGGCTTTGTTATTGGAGAAGCGGCAGCAGTGTTGGTCCTTGAGGAATTAGAACACGCCTTGAATCGCGGCGCTCATATTTATGCTGAAGTGATTAGTTACTACAGCGTCAGCAATGCATTTCATATGACTGACCTTCCCGATCACGGGGTTCCTATGGCAGCAGTTATGGAGCAAGCGCTGCATCTAGGTAAAGTGGACCCTGAAGAACTTGATTATATTAATGCCCATGGCAGTTCCACACCTCAAAATGACTTGTTTGAGACGAATGCTTACAAGAAGGTGCTGGGTGATAAAGCGTATCGCTTGCCCATCAGTTCAACCAAGTCAATGATCGGTCACTCCCTGTCTTCTGCCAGTTTGGTGGGAGTTGTGGCAACTCTAGGTGCTATCGAACTTTCTATGGTCCACCCAACGATTAATTATGAGTTTCCCGACCCTGATTGTGACTTAGACTATGTACCAAATGTAGCGCGTTCTACTGAAGTGGGAACAGCCTTGCTAACAGCTAGCGGTTTTGGCGGTATTCATTCGGCAGCAATTCTGCGTAAGTATGGAGCGCCACATGCAGAGTAGAACAGGTAATAAGGTAGTCATTACTGGCATCGGCATTGTCAACCCCGCCGGGATTGGGAAAGAGGAGTTTTGGGACAATGTAACTACAGGTAAGTCCGCCATTCGCAGCATCAGTCGCTTTGATGCTACGGGCTTTCCCACTCAAGTGGCGGCAGAAATAGTTAACTTTCAGCCAGCAGATTTTATTCCTCGTCGGTTTATCGTCAAGACAGACCGTTTTACCCACTATGCCCTGGCAGCAGCCGAGTTGGCGCTGAAAGATGCCGACCTCGATTTAGAACAAGAAGATTCATATCGTGTCGGGGTTTGGTTTGGGAACAATGCTGGCGGTTGGGATATTTGTGAACGAGGTTTTTACGAACTCTACAACGATGGTCCCACCATGGTTAACCCTTGGCAGGCAACTGCTTGGTTTCCTACGGCAGCGCAAGGTTATGTCACTATTAGGTACGGTATTCGAGGTTACAGCAAGAGCTTTGTCTGCGATCGCGCAAGCGGAGCTAGTGGACTACACTTTGGTGTGAAGTCCATCCTGCAAGGGCATAACGACATCGTGCTGGCTGGCGGTTCAGAGGCTCCAATTACTCGGTTTGGCATGACTTGTTACTACGAAACGGGTGAAGTCAGCGCTGCTACCGACCCAGAAACTGCCTACCAACCATTCGACCGCGACCGCTCAGGCATGGTACTAGGGGAAGGAAGCACAGTTTTGGTGCTGGAGTCAGAGCAGCATGCAACGGCTCGTGGAGCGAAGATTTATGGTGAGGTGACTTCGGGTTGCATGACCACAGATAGCGATCCAACAAAAGGCACCCACTTTGAACGGTGTATGCGTCGAGCTATCGAAGATGCTAACATCACACCTGCTGACATCGATGTGGTGTTGGCAGAAGGGTGCGGCACACAAGCTAGCGATCGGGTAGAAGCTCAGGCACTGCAAGCTGTCTTTGGCGAAGCCCCAGATGTGCCCGTCACAGTTCCTAAATCTTTTTACGGTCATCTTTATGGTGCAAGTTGCGTCACAGAAGTCGCTTGTAGTGTCTTATCGATGGAGACTGGCAAGTTACCAACGATGCAGAAGATATCTCATCTTGATCCCGAATGTCAGCTTAACTTTGTGACCCAATCAAGCGACTCTAAAGTGGATTTCACTCTAGTCAACTCGCGGGCACGAGAGGGAGTCAACGCATCGTTTGTCATTGGTAGAGGATGAGTTCGGTCAACTGCTGCTCTCCGCAGCACTTCTGCAGTCAAGTTTTTCAATTTCAAACTGAGGTAAAGACACATGGTTATAGATGCTCTAAAAGATATTTTGCTCGATTTAGGTATTCCAGAAGAATCGATTACCGATACCGCCCTCCTGCGTAAAGACTTGCAGCTCGACTCCACCGAAACAGTTGACATTTCCTTGGGATTGAAACGTCGCCTAGGTGTCAACATCAAGCTTGAATCTCGGAAGGATATGACTCTAGCTGAGGTTTGCGACATGATTGATAAGGCTATGGCTGCCGCTCCCAGATGAGAGCAGGGGGAGACAATTGTTTCAACTACCCGTACCATCCACTCGACCTAACTCGACAGAGATTAAGGGAATTGGCGTCGATATTGCGCCCATCAGCAGGATTGCCGCTATGCTTTCTCGCTATAACCGGGAAACCTTGAGTCTGCTTTTTACCTCAGACGAGATGGATCTCTGCCAATTGACAAGTCATCCCGACCGATATTATGCCGCGTGCTTCTCTACCAAAGAAGCTGTGGGAAAAGCGTTAGGCGTTGGCATGGTTGGTATCAACTGGAACGAAGTTGAGGCACAAGTCACTGACACCAGATTGACAGTTAACCTGTTGGGTGAAGCTCGTCTTCAGGCGTCTAAACGTGGGATTGAGAAATGGTTAGCTACTTGGTGCCATTGGGATGATTACGTGCTGGTTTACGTCCTTGCCCAGTAAGTCCTCTAAGCGCAGGAATTGGGAAAGTTAAATGGAGCAGATTTACGAACAGTTGCCTAGGGTTTTCAATGTTGCAGCTTACTTTATAGAAGGTAACCTGCATAGAGGAAATGGCGAGAGAGTTGCCTTTTACCATCAGGACGAGAAATACACTTACCGCAAGGTTGCAAGCTACGTCCGACGCTCTGCTGGGTTACTGTCTGAGCTGGGACTGGAAAGAGAAAACCGCTTAGCAATTCTTTTGCCAGATACCCCTGAAGCTGTGTTTGCCTTCTGGGGTACTATCTGGGCAGGTGCTGTGCCAGTTCCAATTAATACTGCTTGTACTGTTGACGATATCCAGTATATTCTGCAAGATTGTCGGGCAAAAATATTGCTGACGACCCAGGAGTGGCAAAAAGAACTAACACCTGTACAGTCTAAGTTCTTGCGCCACATTCTGCTTAAGGATGGCGAACACCCCTTCCTGTCTCTTTTAGATACCTCTACTAATGAACCAACTCCCACCGAAACTTCTGGGGAAGAACCAGCTTGCTGGCTTTATACATCAGGCAGTACTGGTCGGTCCAAAGGCGTGATCCACCTGCACAAAAGCATGGTGGTTTGTGCCCAGCTTTATGGGAAGAGCATCCTCAACTTACAGGCAGACGATATCGCGTATTCCGTGGCTAAAATCCCATTTGCTTACGGTCATGGAAATACCCTATATATGCCAATGGCAGTTGGAGCTAGCGTCGTCCTATCTGATGCCGCCAATGCTTTTGATGTGATTGCCGATATCCACCGCTATCGACCTACAGTTCTGCATGGTATTCCATCCATGTATGCAGGCATACTCGCCGTGCATGACATTACCCCCTTAGATGTTTCATCTCTGCGCCTGTGTGCATCAGCAGCAGAACAACTGCCTGCAACAATCTGGCACAAGTGGCGAGAGACATATGGGATTGAAATCTGTGAGGGGATTGGTACAACTGAGTTGCTGCACATTTTTCTTTCCAACCGACCAGGGGAATGCCGACCAGGCAGTTCTGGTCGACCTGTGCCCGGTTACGATGTGCGAGTTTTAGATGATAACGGTTTGCCTGTGCCTCCTGGTGAGATCGGTAGCTTGCAGGTGCGGGGAAAAAGTTTGATGCTGGGGTACTGGAATCGTCTCCCGGAGACGCGAGCAGCTCTCTACGGGGAAACCATGTTAACTGGGGATAAGTATCTGTGTGATGCGGATGGCTATTTCTGGTTTATGGGTCGTAAGGACGATTTATTTAAGGTCAATGGTCAGTGGATCTCACCATTTGAGATTGAAGATGTTTTGCTCAAGCATCCAAGTGTGCTTGATGTCGCTATTGTGCCAGACTCCGATAATGGTCAACATCTCACCCATGTTGTTGCGTATATTAGCCTTAAATCTGGGTATGTCTCCTCACCTGACATAGAGGATAGCATTCGTAAATTTGCTAAGCAGGGACTACCACATTTTAAAGCGCCGAAAGCGATCCATTTTTTGGAAAAATTACCGCGTACACCCACTGGAAAAATTCACCGTAAAGCACTACTCAAGGCCCATCAATTGGCTTGACTTTTTTATAAAAGTTAGAAACTTAACCACATGGAAACACAACAAAAAAGACGATTGGCAGTAGGACCAAATGATGTCACTGTAATTGAAGATCGGGGTGGAGAAATCCATGTGTTGATTTCTCCAAAGAGCGTCCAGTCAAAAAACATGATCATGGGCACAGCAACTGTGCCAGTTGGAGGTAAGGTGTTACTACATGAACACCCCCACAGCGAAGAGTGTTTCTATGTCTTGCAAGGTAAGGGAGAAATTACTATAGACGGTGTTGGTGTAGTACCCTTCCAAACAGGTGAAGCAGTTCTCACCCCCCAAGGGACAACTCATTCGATTATCAATGTAGGGGATGAAGAAATCCGTGTTGTATTTGCCGCAGCACCATTAGCGCCTTCTCCTAAAGAAGGACACATCATTCTTGAATCACAAGGAGAAAATTAAATGAAGAACATGATTAAAGAGGCACCGAATGTTGCCCAAGGTTTTTTCGACTTGGCTAAGTCGGTGAAGCAGTATTCGCCTCTAGATGAAAAGACGAATGAATTGATCATTATCGGTATATTTGCGGCTCATCGAGGCATCACTGGGATCGGTACCCACGTGATGCGGGTTATGGAAGAGGGAGCGACCAAGGAAGAGATCATAGCGGCAATTCTCTTGGCATTACCGATTGTCGGAATCACAGATGTGAATTTGGCTCTAGACAAAGCTATGGAAACTATCGAGATGGTCGAAGCCCAAAAGGCAAATAAACAGGAGGGTGAGAAAGTTGCGGCGGTTAGTTGACCTTAGCGTCTTAGTCGAAAATTCCCCCTCAGAGCCGATGCAAATCCGGGTTGACAGATTAGATCACTTTGAGGGTGCTAAGCAATTTAGTGGTGAAGTGGCAGCGCG
>JAFAVL010000073.1 GCA_019242465.1 Chroococcidiopsidaceae cyanobacterium CP_BM_RX_35
ATCTGCTTGTAATGCAGCTAGAGAACAAGGTTCATGATTAATAGCTAACCAATACATCACTTCCTGTTCTAGGTCTGATAACCGATTAAACTGGCGCTCAATCAAATCGCCAATATCCCTAAATACCAACGTGCCTTGTTTTAATAGTGCGATAAATTTAGACAAATTACTCTCGAACAAGTCTTGAATAGCTATCGCTACCATTTTTAAAGCTAGGGGATTGCCAGCATAGTGCGAAATTACCAATTCCCATTCGGCTTCCGACCCAGAATATTTCTCTTGTTGTTGAAAGATTTTTCTCCCTTCTGCTAATGGCAAGCCTGTTAGTTTGAGGGAGCGAACGGTTAGAGTTTCATCCTCAAGTGTTGCTAGACCTTTAGGTTGCTCTCGGGAAGTCAGCACCAAACAGCTTTGATGCGGCATCTGCCCGACATAGCGGAATAACTGCCCGTATCCTTCGTGCCCTTCAGCATAACAACCGCAGCGAGCGCCGCTTCGCAATATCGGCTCGATATTGTCCAGTAACAGCAGGCAACGGTGCGAGCGCAAATAGTGCATTAACCGTAAAAGTCTAGCGTCTAATGTATCTGGTAAATCTGTTTCCTCCTGCTGAGATAAAAATGCGATCAGTTCCGATAAGATTGCCATTAAAGGTGGGGCATTGCGTAGCGAGCGCCAGATAACATACTCAAATCCATCCTGAACCTGTTTGACTAGTTTCACAGCTAATGCCGTTTTCCCTATCCCACCCATACCTTGCAGTAAAATCAGCCAACAGCGTTGGGTTGAGATCCACTGCTCTAGCAATGCCAGTTCTGCTTCACGACCATAGAAGGCAAAAACTTCGACAGCTTCTCCCCAGTCTTGAGCTGGGTTGGTAGTGGCTCGAGCAGATTTTTTCTCTAGTTGCTCTACAGAATGCCCTCTCACCTGCGAACCTGCATGCAATTGCACCAGTCGTGCGAGAGCTGCACGGAAATTTGTCTTGCAAATGTCTTCTTCTAGAGTCTCTGAGATGAACCGCCAAAAGCGAGGACCGATACAATGCTTAAGATAATTAGGAGTGTATTGGTAATGGGAAGCTCTTGCCATCTCCTCGTAAGTCTGACCTTGCCAAGCACTGTGAAACACGAATTTTTCCACATCTTTGAGATGTCTTTGGTGTTTGGCAAAAACAACTTTGTCTAAAATCTGCAAAATTTCTTCAAAATTCATAGATTGTTAGAATATGAAGATATTTAATTGCTCTACCACCTTTGGTCAGCGATCCTGTTGAAGCTTTACAAAAGTAGTTTTTGTCAGCATTTTCCCCTTGCTGATTTTCTGCCTTCATGTTTTGAGCGCCCATAGACACCATGACGAAATAGGGTTTTTCCAAACCAGATGGTAATCTCTTCTGGTTCTAGTGAGCTATCTAGTTTCAACTGAGGGATTATGCTGAAATTAAAGAAAATTTGCTTAAATGTATTTCTACATATCTGGACCGCATGATTAACTGAAATCTCTGCGGATTTCTACATATTTCTTCATTAAGCGTTTGTAGTGATTTGGAAACTTTCTTCAAGTGAGGAGTTTTCTTGCTGCTGCATGTACCTTAACTAAGGCTGATTTTGTTGATGCAGAGTCTGGAGCAAACTCTTCATCTTTAACCCATAATTTCCTTCTATAGCTAATTTTATAGGTTTTATGTATAGTTTTTACGGCTACCAGCTTAAGCCGGGACACTTTGCAGGGTCAGGGTTGTAGACTTTACTGATTTTTTAGAGATTCTGGGTCGGGGTAACTCACCCATCTGCTCCATCACCCAGTTGAATAGGTTAGGGAATGACCTGCCAAATAGCCGTTGAGCAGCAGTAGTTCCGTCAGCTCGTTTCAAGTCAAAATTGTGAATTACGGTCAGTACCTGAAGATGGCTGCTGCTGAATCCTCGTGCCGCATGATGTCTGTGGGAGAGATAGCCATTGCGACCTTCAACAGCTGAGGAGGCTCGATGGAATTTACTTACCATCCGCCTAGACCACTCATACCAATGGTCAAACTCATCGCCAGTCAGAGTGGCTGTGAAGGCGTGATGCCGCAGAGCTTGATGAGCATGGCGATGCGCTTGCCGATAAATTCGGCGCAGAGAGCGAGATTTGGTCTTGCTGAGCTGGAGTTGCCAGTAGACAGTAGGCAGCAGTTGGCCCAGCAGCCAATTAGTCAAAGGTGTAGCTAAGTTTAAGAGCGAGAGGGAGTGTTGCACCCAGTGCCACCAAGTATTGACTCCCACCGCCAAAGCTGGGATTTGCTGTCTAAATTTATTCAAAGCTGAGTCCGCCTTGGGGAGTTGATGCGTGTTGGCCTAAAGGTAGCGAAGCTGCTACCAGCCGCCACGCAAGAGCTAGAGCCTTTTCAGGACAAGGATTTCCAGAAAAATTTT
>JAFAVL010000155.1 GCA_019242465.1 Chroococcidiopsidaceae cyanobacterium CP_BM_RX_35
GACTGCTGTTGTATCGCTTGAATTAAGTTCAACGTTTTGTGATAAGCAACTATCTGTCTTTGGTGGTAGAAGCATTCCGCTCCCTGACGCAAATCCTCCAGTGCTAGTTGCTGGTAACCGAGTTGATAACGAGCAAGACCACGGTTAACATAGGCTTCAGCTCGAGTCGGGTGACGTTTTAAGGATTGGGTAAAGTCTCGAATCGCACTTATGTAATCTCCTTGCCGCTGACAGACGCAGCCTCGGTTATAGTAGGCTCTCGCATCATCAGTATCGAGACGGATGGAGCGGGAGAAGTCAGCAAGCGCTGCACCAGCATTCCCTAACTGAAAGTGAGCTAGCCCTCGGTCGTTGTAAACTGTAGCCATTGCTTGGCTATGCGACCAAGCCTGGCTTAATGCCTGGTTGTAATCTGCGAGGGCGTCTTTGTAACTTGCTTGTGCAAAATGCGCTAACCCCCGGTTATAGTAAGCTCGGAAATCGTAGGGCTTGAGTTGAATCAGTTGGTTGTAGTCAGCGATCGCTGCAGTCGGATTACCTAATCTGAGGTGAGCTAAACCCCGGTTGAGATAAGCTTCAGGATTTTCCGGATTTTGCTGAAGTGCCTGAGTACAATCTGATATGGCAGTTTGATAATCTAACAGTTGTAGGTAAGCTAGACAGCGATTACTATAGGCAGCAGCAAAGTTGGCTCTGATTTGAATAGCTTGCGAGAAGTTCGCAATTGCAGCTTGGTAACGACTGTTTTGCAGCTGATTAATGCCTGAATCAAAGAAATTTTGGGCGCTGGACAGATTGGTTTTGGTTAACGACACCTCAGCCCTCAGTGATAACATCAGTGCGATCGCAACGCCCAAGCCGAGCAGGATTTGGAAACAGCGCCTCATACCTTTTTTAGGACTGATAAAGAAAAGCCACTAAATTGTGCAGCTAAGTTCCTAACAGTGTCAAAAGACAGGCTGTCGAACTCATTCTGCGTAGGATTTGCCGGAAACCTTCCCGCGAAAAACGACGTATTGATAAATGTTGTAGAACAACATGATGGGAATCAGAAAGCCAATGAAAATTAGCATGAATACTAGGGCACTAGACGAAGCAGCAGCTTGGTAAATGGTGATTTGATTAGGAATAACATAAGGGAAAATCACCAAGGCAAGCCCAATGAACGTGAGCAAGAACAGGAGAATAGTCCAGACAAAGGGTGCCCATTCTTCTTGACGGTCGAGGCTTTTGAGCAACTGCCAGATAAACAAGACTCCCAGTATAGGGATCAGGGCAAAGATAAAAATCTGAGGCTGATGAAATAACCGCACCCTGGCATTTTCATAAAATATAGGAGTCGTAACTGTAATCAGAATGGCTCCGATCAATGTTGTCAGAGCAGAAATTTTGGCAGTTCGGTAGTGGGTTGTTTGCAACTCCCCCTCGGTTTTCAAAACAAGATAAGTTGAACCAATCAGGACATAACCTTGAATTAACGTTAAAGCGACTAGCACTGACTTCCAGTTCAGCCAATCCCAAGTTGTACCGATGAAGTGACCTGCATCATCAACCGAAATTCCCGCTATCACACTACCCAGAGCAAACCCTTGACCGAGTGCGGCGACAAAACTTCCTGCACCAAAGGCTAAATTCCAAAAGAATTTTCGGTCTGCCTGTTCGCGAAACTCAAACGCCACGGCACGAAAGATAAACCCAAAAATCATCATGATAATTGGGATATAGAGAGCAGTCAGGATGGTGCCATAAGCCAGCGGAAATGAGCCAAACAGGGCACCCCCCATGAGTACGAGCCAAGTTTCGTTCGCATCCCAAGTGTTGCTCAAGCTGGTCATCAGCATGCCACGCCGTTCGTCATCAGAACTTGTCAACGATAAGATCCCTACCCCTAAGTCAAACCCATCCAGCATGACGTAGAGGAAGAGGAAGAGAGCCAAAATCACAAACCATACTTGCGGTAAAAAATGCTCTAACGCCTCCATACATCCTCCTATGACTCTGCTTCTAGAGGACGTTGATCCGGAATCCGCTCCGCAGGAGTGGTTTCGAGTAAGGGTTCGTTATCCATACCTGGCACTGGCAAGTCTAGACTCGGCCCTTTAAGGATAATCCGGCTGCCGAAGTATAAGGTGGCAATGAATAACAGAGTATAGATGGCGGCAAAACTCACTAAAGAAGTTAAGACATTGCTAGCTGGCACATGAGAGACAGCATCGGCGGTGCGGAGCTGTCCGTATACTACCCATGGCTGTCGTCCCACACAGCGCACAATCCAGCCTGACTCGACAGCGATATACCCTAAGGGAGCTGCAAAGATCCAGAGTCGCATTAGCCAACGCTGCTGGGTAATATTGTCTGGAGAAAGTTTGCCACGGAGCCATTGCAGCACACTCAAAAGCATCAGCCATGCTAAGAAGAACCCAATGCCAATCATGGTGCGGAAGGAATAGTAGATTAAAGGCACG
>JAFAVL010000185.1 GCA_019242465.1 Chroococcidiopsidaceae cyanobacterium CP_BM_RX_35
ATCAAACCCCTCTTCCACTAAGTCCACTACCCGATCATTCAAATTCAGATCTAGCAAAACGTCTGGATAGCGAGAGCGGTACTCCGCCAAGGTTTTGGTAAATAACGGGTTGGCGAACCAAACTGGGGCGCTGATCTTGAGTACGCCACGTGCAACAACGGCTGATTGCCTCACCGATGCCTCCACCATGTCCAAGTTGTCCAGCATTTCCCGACAGTGTTCGTAATAGAGCGTTCCTGCCTCGGTTAGGCTCAAGTGTCGGCTGGTTCGATTCAACAAACGTACGCCAAGGTTTCGCTCCAAGTGCATCACATGCTTGCTGATCATGGCTGTGGATAAGTTGAGCCGCTCGGCGGCTGCAACAAAACTTCCCGATTCCACTACCTGACGCAATACTTTTATGCTCGTTAACGTATCCATCCTAGTGCATTTTCAAAGAAGATGTTGTGCAATAAGGAGCCGTAGAGTGGTGCTTGATGAAATCGTCTTCTCAAAAAACATGACGAAATGCTATGTCTCGTCGGCAGGATACCATCCTGCTGGAATCACTTCAAAATCCCATACATCTTGAAAACCATATATACGTTCCATGATTTTCTGAGGAGAAAGAGTCCCTTTGTTACCTTCTTTCCAATCTTGCCTATCAAGGGTGCCTATCACTGAATAATCGTTGCCAATGAATTGAGAGTGGGATTGGCTAAAGCTGACAGCAAGTAATGATTCAATTTCCTGCTGTTTAGTAATGATGAGGTCACAATTCGCACAATACCTACACTGTTTGTTGAGTAAAAACAGCTGTTGTTGCTCAATGTGAATGACCAAGGGAATTTTGCGAATTTTAGTTTTTGCCTCACATTTAGGGCATTTAGTGAAGGCGGAGTCCTCATAGGGATTGAGAAAAAACTTATGTCGTTTTTTGAGCTTTTCCTCTTTCAATTTATGCAAACTGTTCCTTGGCATCTTACTGATTTTTCTCTAATAGCCAATGATTGGAAGATAACTACCACTACTAATTCAATAGCTGAAGACAGCTGATTTAATTAGCCTCGAGATTACCAGTCCTCCTTTCTCTGATTCTAGAACCGATTTAAGATATTTGTTGGGCAATCGAGCGGTTGAGCAGTTCAAGTTGTTCGCTATCAAAATACTCACAAACTCGTTCCCTGATTTCTTGAGCCGTTAAAACTCTTTCTGGTTCAACAATAGCCCGTTTCGCATGCACCCATTTCGGCTCAATCGGATTTAACCAAGGACTTTTGACGGGTAAGCGGCACACCAAAATCCGCACTCCTCCGCAGCGTTTGACCATTGTATTGTGGTCTCGAATCCATTGGCAAACTTTCTCGGAAATGTGCCAACTAGCGTTCTCCCAAACTAAAGCTAACACGCTTTTCCCCAAACCCTTGAGGCGTTGACAGCTCCAACTAAGAAACTCACAGGTGATGTCAGAAACCGGTCGCTCCTCGACAAAGCGGAGAAACATCTGTTGCAGTTCGGGACACCATAAACCATAGGATGAAAGAGCTTTTTTATCCGGGTCGTTTTTGTCTACTGATTTTTGCATCAGTCGCAAGCACTCATCTGTTGTCCAGCTATTAAGCTGAGGCGCTCGCTAGACGAGACCACCATACTTCATCTAAAAAAACCAACACCCAATCTTGATGAGCTTGCGCCAGTTTAATGAAACGTTCTCGTTGCAACTTTTTCAGCTGGTACTGTCGGTCAGGAGAGCTAATCCAGTTTTTAGCTCGCTGCCAAGACACTCCCAAACGACCAAAAGCTCGGCGTAGGGTTTCCACACTCACTTCCTGCTCGGTTATCCTTTGCTCAGTACAAGCTTGGGCTAATAATCCCAGCGTCCAAGTGGAACGCTTCTTACCCAGATTCCGATGATTATTGTGCAGCAAGGCTTTGAGTTGTTCCAATTTAACCTCATCAAAAATTGCTGGGATTTTTTGGGGGCGGCTAGACCTTCTTTCTAGACAAGCTACTCCCCTTTCGGAAAAGGCATGGATGGCATTGCGGACTGTTTGTCGTGAACAGTGAAGATAACCACTAATTTGACTGGCTCTTTGTCCGGCAGCACTGGCTAAAACTATCTGACAGCGACGGAGAGTCAAAGCATCATGGGAACAGCATTCGGCTTTTAGGGCTTCTCGTTCTTCATTAGATAAAGGACGAACAAAAAGAGGTTGTTTCATTGGCACTGCGCAAGTCAGTTAATTTGCTCATTTTCCCTTACACTTTACCCTCTTCCTATTGCACAACACCTCCTTTGAAACCGCACTAGTTCTATAGTTTCCTAAGAAGAAACATAGCAACAACAAAATGATACTTGTACAACGATGAGAAATAAATATGATTGGTATGATTGGGATGAAAACGGTACCATCGACCAACGAAACAAGGAAATAGCTATGCAAGAATTTCAAGGTAGAAGGGAACTTCAATGTCTCAGAACAACGATCTCACGGTGATCGACCGCTTTACCATCTTCGAGCAGCTCAATATGCATCAGCGATGCATCGACAAGAGTTGGGGACGTGAGCAGGTCGACCTCTACAACCGCCTTTACTGGCCGGAGGCTAAATTTCACGTCAACGATCTGCGCACTTCGACCTTCGAGGGTCCTGACGGTATGAAGCAGATGTTCGACTACGCGCACAGCGTCTTCCCAATGGACAAGTGGTTCCATTCTATGGGCGCGTTCGAAATTTCCGGAGCGGGTAATTGGGCCGAAGCGCACTGGCGATGGAGCGTGTCCTGGAGGTCCGAGCACGTCGGAACCGTGTCGACTGGTACCTACGACGACTTCTTTGAGCGTCGCGATGGCCTCTGGAAGTGTCTGGAGCGTACTTCCAAGACCGATCCCAACTGGCCGACAGACCTGTTCCAGCCCTTTCTCGACGCGGCGGACACCACTTTCAAAGCGTCCTGACATCAGACTTTTGTAGGATGGGTTTCGCGAAGTTCCACCTACTCAGGCTATTTAATCCACGCTCCTAAGCAATACCACTCCACCGCTTTCCTTGGATGGGAGTCATTTATGGCAAGCACAGCCGACGCTCACGTAGTTGTTCGGGACACAGCTTCTCTGGCTAAGGCGGTTCAGCATACACATGTTGTCATCGAGGTGGCTGGTCGCCTTCACGACTTGGAGAAATTTACACTTCTTGAAGGCTCAAGTTTGGTGGGTACAACTCCTGACGCAGAATTGGCTTTCAAGCCAGATTCAGACGGAGTATCGCTCACAGCAAATAACACACTCCTTCTTGCTCTCACTTCCCCATTGTAAAGAACATCCTCTACACCTTTACAACACAGCCGGAGCAGGGAAGTTAGTAACCCCCTCTCCCTCACCTACCAAAGTAAGGAGCAACTAATATGTCGGTAACAATGGATAAAAAAGACTTAGCGATGAATAGCGACCTGCGGACAATGGCATTGCACTGGATTAATGGCGAGTGGGTCGATTCAGCACAGCATACTGATAGCATTAACCCAGCTACGGGTGAGGTCATTAGTACTTACGCAGATGGCGGACGTGATGAGGTAATTCTAGCAACCAACGCTGCGGTGCAAGCTTTTCGGGAATTAGACTGGAAGGATAATCGCGCTCTGCGTGCACGAGTTTTGAATCAGATAGCGGACCGCTTTGAAGCACGGCGAGAGGAACTCATCCAGATTCTCTCGCTCGAAAACGGCAAAATTCATGCTGAAGCAGCGTTTGAAGTTGACATGATTCCCAGCAAGTTTCGCTACTGGGCATCTGTCGTTCTTACAAATTACGGACGGGCTTTGGAAGTTTTGCCAGGACACCTTTCGGTCGTCACTCGGTTTGCTATCAGCGTAGCTGGAATCATCGCACCGTTTAATTCGCCGCTCGTACTCACCGTGCGTTCTCTGGCACCTGCCCTCGCTGCTGGCGTCACCACTGTGATCAAATTGCCCGGCAACACCGCGCAGATCAACTATCTCTTCAGCAAGGTACTTGCTGAAGTTCCTGACTTGCCGAAGGGCGTCATCAACGTCTTCAGCGAAAGCAAAGGCAGAGGTGGATCGTCCTTTCTTGTGGAGTCAAAGGATATTCGTGTTATCAGCTTTACGGGAAGCACGAAAACAGGGAAGGCAATTTCCGCAACGGGGGCAGTGACACTCAAGCTGTTTCAGACCGAGCTTGGTGGTAAGACGCCAATGATCATCTTTGAAGATGCTGATCTTGAGGCGGCGGCTCCCAAGGTTGAGAAGGCACTTACGACCTTCGCTGGTCAGTTTTGCATGACGGGTTCTCGCCTATTGGTGCAGCGTGCTGTTGCCGATCAGTTTCGCTCTCTGATCGCCCAGCGGTTACAAAACGTCAAACCAGGACCTGCGTCTGATCCATCCAGCGATATGGGACCTCTGAGCGATAAGTCGAATGTCTCCCGTGTTGACAAAATGGTGGAGGAAGCGATCGCAGCGGGTGCGAAGGTGCTTGTCCGCGGAGGTCCAATTACTGAAGGTCCACTAGCTAGGGGCGCATTTTACCGTCCGACCCTACTCGAAGTGAGCGATCCGAAAATGACAATTGTTCAGGAAGAGGTCTTCGGTCCAGTTCTCACCATGCAGATCTTCGATACTGAGGCAGAAGCGGTGCAGCTCGCAAACGATAGCGAGTATGGCTTGGCTGCGAGCATTTGGACTCGGGATGTTGACCGTCCATTGCGCGTCGCTCGCGAGGTCGATGCAGGCACGATCTGGATCAACGATTGGGCGGTCGTTTGGGACGAGTTTGAAGAAGGCGGATTCAAGCGCAGCGGCAACGGCAGATTGAATGGTCTGACAGCGATTGATGAGTTTCTGGAGTACAAACACATTGCCTTTAACTCAGGCACGCTCTCCGGTACTGGCGTTTCTGTTGAATAGTCGAGCTTGAAATCAGCTCATCTCCTCGGATACGTGAACGATCTGACGGCGGTAGCGAAGAAGGAATATAAGCACGTCGCGTGCTAGAGCGATTGGCTAAGCCACAGGCTAGACCGTTACCGCCGTCACAATCAAAGACTAGAGCACTTTTACCATATCACCATGAAAATCGATCTTTCAGGAAAGACTGCGATCGTCACTGGCTCGACTGGCGGCATCGGATTTGCCATCGCACAAGGACTTGCCGAAGCAGGGGCCACCGTAGTGATCAATGGGCGCAAGCCCAATCAGACCGACGGCGCGTTAGCGCGACTGTCTGGAAATGTCCGGGGTGCAGTTGCCGATCTCGGTACGGCGGAAGGGTGTGCGGCGCTTGTCGCCGCCGAACCCTCAGCCAATATCTTCATCAACTGCCTCGGCGTGTACAAACCAGCTGACTTCTTCGAGAGCGATGACGCTCTTTGGGAGCTGCACTGGGAACTCAACGTTATGGCTGCGGTGCGCCTCGCGCGGGCGTAGTTGCCGGGCATGAAGCAAGCTGGCTGGGGTCGATTTATCATCCTGGGGTCGTCGTCGGCGTTCAACGTCCCTGCAAACATGATCCACTACGGCGTTAGTAAGACTGCCGATGTAGCGCTGGCGCGTGGTCTTGCGAAACGGATGGCGGGCACTGGCGTTACCGTGAACTCTGGGCTTCCTGGCCCCACTCTCTCTGAGGGATTGAAGACGATACTAGAGAGATCCGCTGCAGGCTCCGACAAGCCTTCCCTTGGAAGTGGCTACCAACTTTGTGAAACAGCGTGAGCCAAGTTCGATCATTCGCCGTATCGCCTCGGTCGAAGAGGTGGCGAACATTGTGGTTTACCTCGCCTCTGACCAAGCTTCCGCAACCACTGGTGCGGCTCTGCGCGTTGATGGCGGAGCGATCGACACCTTGATGTAACTCATCTGGCACTGACCCGTTGAAGAACCCTTACCCTCAGAAACCAATTAAAAAGGAACACACCCATGTCAAACACTAACGTTGAAATCGTGCAGGAACTCCTCAAAGGTGCTGTCAAGCCTGAGGTCGTCAATCGGCTCGTTTCTCCCGATGCCGTCTACATGTCACTCACCTACGATAATCCCGACCTGAAAAAGGTCATGCCTTGGGCGGGCACACACAAGGACGGTCAAGCCGCCATTCTTAAAACTTTTCAAGATGTCAACACCTTTTGGACGATCGAAAGTTTAG
>JAFAVL010000393.1 GCA_019242465.1 Chroococcidiopsidaceae cyanobacterium CP_BM_RX_35
TGTGGGCTCATTGTTGGCGATCGCATTCCTCATTGTTACTCGTGGTCATAAGATCGATCTTCGAGGTAGTTCTATAGGCACGGGAGGGTATCGTCTGCAACGAACGAGCAATCTTCAAAAGTCAATCGAAGTAGAGCCATCTGGAACAGCTGTTTTAATTAATAGGAATAATAGCGGTAACACGGCTGTTTTGGATGTGGTAACTACCCAAGCGTCTCAAAAAACGGCTCCAACCGAACCCCTATCGCCACAACTCATGAACTTAGCTGACACCTTAGATAACATTAGCTATCGGGTTATTGGGTTAGGATTTCCCCTGCTGACGATTGGCATTATTGCTGGTGCAGTGTGGGCAAATGAAGCCTGGGGCTCCTACTGGAGTTGGGATCCCAAAGAAACCTGGGCTTTGATTACGTGGCTAGTCTTTGCTGCCTACCTCCATGCCCGTATCACCCGTGGTTGGCAAGGTCGCCGTCCAGCAATCTTAGCGGCAACTGGATTTATTGTAGTCTGGATATGCTATCTCGGGGTCAATATCTTAGGTAAGAGGCTGCATCCCTACAGTTGGTTTTTCTAAGCGTTCATTAGGTATAAGGAAAATGTCTCCAGCTCTGGAATACCCTTACCAAGCAGTTAGCGTTGCCCAATCAGTACAAATCCAATTACCTAAGAATTGACGTGTGCATACTCTTCCTTCGAGCTTTCTGCTATTTATATCTACCCTAACATCTGCTCTAATTAATACACCTGTTGAGTCGTATAAGCTTGTTTGAGGATTACTTTGATAAAGGCTGTAATTCCCGACAACTATCCCAACAAAGAATCCTTCAACACTCGTATCTTCTGCTGGAACTCTTAAATAAACGTTGCCACCAAAAGTTACCGTTCCTATTGTAAAACTATAGGGGATTGGGATCTCCCCTGGAAGCTCAAGTTTTGCAGATCTATATTCTGCCCAAGATATTAATTCTTCAGAAGTAGCAGCTACTTCTTGCTTATAGTCAGTAAGCATAGTCAAACTCAAATTTAATAAAATACTATTCTTTGAATAATGAATTTATTACCTAATTTTGACCGATTTATGTAAAAAGATCGTTAAGTATTAGAATAGCATTGTTAGGACAACTCTCGGTCTAGCAGGAGATGACCAAAGAGGGAGTAAGGGAAGAGAACAAATACCCTATTCCCTGTGTGCAAAGCGTGTTGCTTACTGATTGAAGCTGACGTGGAACAAAAAAAAGACCAACTTTACAGAAAAATAATCTCTTGAATCTAGGTTGGAAATTTCTTAGATTTAATTACACTAGATTTCAGTTTGATGAAGTATAGTGGCAACCTGTGAACTCTGGTGCTCTGGCTCTACCCGGAGGAAGCCTCCGGGAGAACGTTGACCAACACAAATTGTACAAGTTTTCAAAAGCCTGGAGTGCATAAATCTTTCAAGACCTACCTAATAAGATTTAGGGTTAATCAGCCCAAGGTGTTTCTATTGAAAATCTTAAGAGGCGATAATGGTAATCAAATCACCACAAAAACAACTAGAAAGAAAAGAATACACTAATAGTTTCCAGCAATCTAGACAAGAAGTTTCCGGGGCAATTCAAGTTCCTCTTGAATCGAGCAACTATTCTGACATAGCCCCAATTGACAATAGCGCCATTCTACAGAAAAAAATAGCTAAATATTCAAAGCAAACTGAAAAACCGAAAGGCGCTACCTCTGCAAAATTTCTAAACGATGATTTCAGCTCTAAACGGAGAGCAGATTACACTCGACCATCTGCATCACAGCCCCAAACACTGTTTAAAACAATTATCAAAGCTACAAAAAAATTGCTTGCAGGTGGTGCCGTTTTTCTGGGTGTATGCCTAGCTTATCATTACTGTTACACTAGAGGGCAAATTAACCAATCTGAGAAGGCAGAATTGGAAACTATTCAGCTTTTAAAGAAAGAAAAAAACTCTGAAGAGTGCGTGAATAATGCAAAAGTATTTCTGCCGAGACCACCTTTTTATACTGATGCTCAAAATCTTCTAAACGATTGTCAGAGTGCATGTGGCACTGGATGTGGGGTGTAGGGTTAATACTATAAATAATTTTTACAAAATCTAAAATCTTGCACAAATATAAGATGTAACGCTGAGAAATAGTTAGTAGCCCAAAGCTATAGCTTTTGCAGTTTGCAGACGCGCCCTATAGTCATTTCCTTAACAAATAAAGGTGTAATTATGCCACATCTCACAATTGAGTATTACAGTTTAGCCAAGAAATTACTGACTAAAGCAATTAATCAACAGCATGAGCAGATGGTTGTCCGTAGCCTTCAAACAACAAATGAATGGGACAATGAGGTTGTTGCAAAGTTAATTACTGAAGTGCTTTCAGAAATTGACCCAATGAGCAAGCAATGGTTTGTGAAGAATTTTTGGAACTTGGCTGTTTAAGACGGCCTAGGCTCTAGCCATCTTGTTAATCGTTAGATCTGTAAACTGCTTAATGGATGACCTAGAGCAGATTTCAATCCTTCTAGCAGGCACCTCATATCTTTTTGTCACTTTCGGAAGATTCAACGAGTTTACGTCGTTCCAGCCTACGACAAATCAATGTTTCACTCCAATTTGACAAAAGAGAGATCACAAGCCTGAGAAACATAATAAAACCCTTGCATAAATAATCAAGGAAAAACTGACAAGTATATATAGCTGTGTAAAAAAGTATGGCTTGAATCAATGTAAAAATAAATTGGGATGGGCAGATTTTCGAGCGTTAGTACTAAAAAACTTAAGGGTAATGCGATATAAATACTTAGCTAATAAGATGTTCCAGATAATTAGAGAGATGTTGTTTTAGCAAAATTATTAAGAGGTTAGAATGGTAAGCGAATCAATTGAGCTTTTCTTTTCCTACTCTCACAAAGATGAAGAATTGCGGGACAAACTGGAGGAGCACCTGGCAGGTCTAAAGCGTGAGGGAGTGATTCAATCCTGGTACGACCGTCAGATTGAAGCAGGTACAGAGTGGGCGAAGCAGATTGATGTCCGCCTAGATAAATTTGACATTATTCTGCTGCTGATCAGTGCATCTTTTATAAATTCAGATTACT
>JAFAVL010000462.1 GCA_019242465.1 Chroococcidiopsidaceae cyanobacterium CP_BM_RX_35
ATCTGCTTGAACTCAACGACCTGCTGCCCTGGAGTTTTATCAGCACTATATTCCCACTGAGGTGCAAAATAATTGAGCGAATCATAGCCCCAGTAGTTCTTCAGTCCCTTATCGACAAGATGTCCGGGATAGGTGAGGAAGTGATGCACTGGCATCAGTTCTACTGCTGTCACCCCAATTGACTGGAGGTAGGCGATCGCTGCTGGATGCGCTAGTCCGGCATAGGTTCCACGCAGTTCTTCGGGAATATCCGGTTGCCGCTTGGTAAAACCCTTAACGTGGGTTTCATAGATAATTGTTTCGTGGAACGGCGTGCGCAGGAGTTGGTCATCACCCCAATCAAAGGACTGGTCGATAACGACAGA
Organism: Chroococcidiopsidaceae cyanobacterium CP_BM_RX_35; assembly: GCA_019242465.1. The sequence continues at coordinate 366 of JAFAVL010000462.1, forward strand.
CTTCGGAATCAGATGGGCGTTATCGTCCTCACTGAAGCCAAGGTCTTGTTCGGGGCTATCCCAAGGATACCCAAAATTTTCTGGACCATTGACGACATCACCATCAATTGCTTTGGCATAGGGGTCAATCAGGAGTTTGTTAGGGTTAAAGCGATGACCTTCAGACGGCGCAAAAGGACCGTGCACGCGGAATCCATAGCGTTGTCCTGGTCCCACCCCAGGTATATAGCCATGCCAAACGCGGTTATCGACTTCAATTAGGGTAAGGCGTGTTTCCGAGTCTTCCTTATCAAACAGACAAAGCTCTACACCCGTTGCATTTTCACTAAATAAAGCAAAGTTTGTGCCTTTACCGTCCCAGGATGACCCTAGGGGGTATACTCTACCAGGCCAGAGTTCTAAGTACATATTTTGATATCTATTGTTTTTGTTGTTCCAATTTGTCTAGTGCCACCGCCCGATCAATTCGTGATGGCGGCATCCTCCATATCAAATAGTCTATCGGCATGACGTTTGCCTGAGAAACTGATGATCTTCTATCGCTCGGGATCTCCAAAAGTTATCACACGATTAAGCTAGCTGAGTATTACCATTCTTAAAATCTTAACGTCTATCGGACACAACAAAACGTCCTTTAGAGAGAGCAGGGGAGGCAGGAGGCCCCCGAGTTCCCCCTGCCTCCCCTGCTCTCTTCAACAGGGCTTAGGTGAGCTTAAAGAAGACAACAGCCAGCGGCGGTAGAGTAATGTTTAGGGAATAGGGACGACCGTGATAGGAGTTCTCTTCTGCTTCTACCCCGCCTAAGTTGCCTAAACCACTACCACCGTATTCCTGAGCGTCACTGTTAAGTAATTCCTTCCAGAATCCGCCAGCAGGAACGCCAAGCCGATAGTTGAAGCGAGGTAAGGGGGTAAAGTTGCAGACGACCAGCACTGTCTCGCTAGGAACTGTCCCTTTACGAATCAGGCTAATAGTACTGTTTTCTGAATCGTTACAGTCGATCCACTCAAACCCTGCGGGATCGCAGTCCAGTTCATGGAGGGCAGGCTCATTGCAGTAAGTTCGATTCAGATCAGCAACCCATCTTTGTAAACCTTTATGGATAGGATATTGCAACAGATCCCAGTCCAAGCTCGCGTCGTGGTTCCACTCTCGCCACTGACCGATCTCGCCACCCATGAACAGCAACTTTTTAGCCGCTTGAGCATACATATAGCCAAAAAGCGATCGCAGATTGGCAAACTTCTGCCAGTAGTCTCCCGGCATCTTATTCAACAGTGAACCTTTGCCATGCACAACTTCATCATGGGAAAGCGGCAGTACAAAATTTTCACTGAACGCATAAAGCATTCTGAAGGTCAGCTGGTTGTGATGAAACTTGCGGTGGATTGGGTCATGAGACATATAGTCGAGGGTGTCGTGCATCCAACCCATATCCCACTTCATACCAAAGCCCAAACCTCCTATATAGGTTGGGCGAGAAACCATAGACCAGGAAGTGGACTCTTCAGCAATAGTCACGACATCGGGGAAGCGCTCGTACACAGCCTCGTTAAAGCGCCTCAGGAAAGAAATCGCTTCTAGATTCTCTTTACCGCCATGTTGATTCGGCACCCACTCTCCATCTTTGCGGGAGTAATCCAGGTAGAGCATGGAAGCAACTGCATCCACACGCAACCCGTCAATATGACACTTATCTAACCAAAAATAGGCACTACTGATCAGAAAACTCCTAACTTCGTTACGTCCATAGTTAAAGATAAAACTGCCCCAGTCAGGGTGGTAACCTTGACGCGGATCAGCGTGTTCAAAGAGGTGTGTCCCATCAAAGAATGCAAGTCCATGCTGGTCGGTGGGGAAGTGGGAAGGTACCCAATCTAAAATCACACCAATGTTGTGCTGGTGCAGATAGTCTATCAAGTACATGAAGTCTTGAGGAGTCCCGTAGCGACTTGTGGGGGCGAAGAAGCCAGTCGCTTGATAACCCCAAGAGCCAAAGAAGGGGTGTTCTGTGATTGGCAATAATTCAACATGGGTAAACCCTAACTGCTGCACGTATTCAGTTAGCTTCGGTGCCAGCTCTCGGTAGGAAAGAGAGCGATTTTCCTCTTCAGGCACTCGCATCCAGGAACCCAAATGCACTTCGTAAATGGTAATGGGAGCATCTATGGCATTACGGCTCCCACGAGTCTCCATCCACTCCTGGTCATTCCAGGTGTACTCGCTATCCCAAACCACAGAGGCGGTTTTAGGCGGCACTTCGTTGGCGATGGCGAAAGGATCACTTTTATCGACCTCATAGCCGTTATGCTGGGAGACCAAATGATACTTGTAAATAGTCCCTTTAGTCACCCCAGGAATAAAGCCTTCCCAGATTCCAGAACCACCTCTGACACTCAGCCGATGGCTATCCCGATTCCAACCATTAAAATCTCCCTTGACAGAAACTTGGGTGGTGTTGGGTGCCCAGACGGCAAAGTAGGTGCCCTCAACCTGGTTTTGGGTGGTGAGTAGATGAGAGCCAAGCTTATCGTATAAGGCAAAGTGAGACCCCTCGTTGAATAGGTAGAGGTCATCTTCCGTGAGCAACGTTACATCGTTACTAACTCTTGATTCAGTAAAGACCATAATCTCTCTCTTCATTTTATGAATGTGAAAGCGCAAGCAACTGGAGAATTCGCTGGAGGGGAATTTCTACCCAATCGGGACGGTTGTTGAGTTCGTAACCCAATTCGTAGATGACTTTTTCCAACAAATAAGCATCCAACAGCACTTGCAGTTCTTGCGTAGATTTGGGTAGAAAAGTGGCATCAGCAGCTCTCAGCAGATAGGCGTTGAGGAACGCAACACTCACCCAGCCAGACCAATACTGCGCCCATTGCTCCATCACGGGGAGCTCCTCAGCATGGATGATGCCACTTTCTAATTCATTGCGTAGTGCCTGAGCGCCAGCATAGTTGAACGATTGCAACATTCCGGCGACATCTCGCAACGGCGATCGCTTCATCCGCCGCTCACTTAAAGGACGGGCTGGTTCTCCCTCGAAATCGATAATCACGAAGTCTTTGCCTGTATAGAGAACTTGTCCCAAATGGTAGTCTCCGTGGCAGCGGGTGCGTTGACCTGTAATCTTGAGATTCAAGATCGACCCGAAGCTTGCCATGACCTGTTCTTGAGAGTTGAGGAGGCTTTGCGCTAGTTGTTGCGTACCCTTTGGTAGTTGTGAAAGCCGCTTTTTCAGCAGGAGCAAGATTTGCCCTGCGAGATTCCTCATTGACTGATAGATAGAGCGCTGGTAAAACGAGGTGAAAGATTCTGGGGCAAAATCGGCGCGTTCTAGATCGGAAGTCAAAGCAATATGGAGATCAGCCGTGCGCTGACCTAAAAGTTCGGCAGATGTTAGGTAGGAGCCGATGAGTTCCTGCGCCAACTCAGGGATACCGACTGAAATTTCAGAGATAATTGAGTGCGACGGCAGCTCTATTTCAGCAATATCTGCCTGCTTCACCATGACTTGCTCGAAATAGTCGCGCAAATTGTCTAGAGTAAAAGCCCAAGCATCTCTGGTTTCGGGGATAAACCCATGCAGTATTGCAATCGTCGTTGATTTGCTTCCGGGGCGATGATACTCCAAGGCTCCAGCAACGGTAGCAAAGTGTTCAGTGAGTTTTTTCTCAGTCAGAAAACCCCCAATTTCTAGGTCAGGGTTGATGCCTTCTTCCACTTTTCGGAAGAATTTGAGGATGAACTGGTCACCATAGATGACTGAGCTATTGCTCTGTTCACCTTTAAGCAGGCGAGGTTCTAGTTGGGACACTTCTAGTTCCCCTACGGTCGAGATGGCAAACGTCGATGTTGCTATTAGTTCACCCGATCCAGCCTTGTATCTTTCCGAGTTGGCGATCGCTGAGAGCGGGAACGTCAAAAAGTCTTTATCAGCAACAGCATCCACCAAGAACCCACTTTCATTTATGCCTCTAATCTGGAGGTTAGCTACCAGATGATCGGCTGGGGCTGTAGTTTCTGATGGTCCATCACCCTCAAAACCGTCCTCCTGGTAGGCTAGCGGCATGACATAGGTTTCGGGGCTACCCTCCGTGTACGCCACCTGTAGCAGAACAATATAAGCCTCAGTATCCCTGTATGGTACTGGGATCACCTCTTGGATCTGTGTGGTTTGAATCTTTCTGGCTTTGCCGCCGAACCAACGACGAGTCCGTAGATAAATAGGCAAGACAGAATTGAGTGCTGCCCTTGATTCGCTGGCAAAAACATTCTGCCAAGTGCCACTGACAGCTAGAGTTGGTAATTGTGCCTGCGGTAGAGACAATGGGGAAACTTCCTCTGCGCTTAGAGTAAACCAGTAAAATGCATGGGGGCTAAGGCTGAGAAAATATGGCGTCTCTCCAATTGGCGGGAATTCAACGCGACCAAAAATTTCAATTGGCACTACGCCCTTGAAAGCTGATAAATCCAACTCTACCGTTTGGACAAAACGCGACAAGTTCGCCACCACTAAAATGCGTTCGTCCTTGTAGGCTCGCATGAATGCTATGACTTTGTGGTTTTCTGGGTAAAGAAACTCAAAAGTTCCGCGACCAAAAGCCTGAAACCGTTGTCTGGTAGCGATGATGCGCTTCATCCACCACCATAGGGTTTGGGGGTTAGCCCGTTGAGCCTCAACATTAATTGCCTCGTAGTGGTACTCTGGGTCAATAATTGGTGGGGCGTAGAGCCGCTGCGGATTGGTGCGGCTAAAACCCGCATTCCGGTCACTACTCCACTGCATCGGTGTCCTCACACCATTGCGATCGCCCAGATAAATATTGTCCCCCATGCCAATCTCATCCCCGTAGTAAATAACTGGCGTACCAGGGAGCGAGAGCAATAAACCATTCATTAACTCAATCCGGCGACGATTATTCCACAGCAAAGGAGCTAGTCGGCGGCGGATGCCTAAGTTGAGTCTTGCCTGGATGTCTTGAGCATAGTACCGATACATATAGTCTCGGTCTTCATCACTAACCATTTCCAAAGTCAGTTCATCATGGTTGCGGAGGAACAATGCCCATTGACAGTTATCAGGAATTTGAGGAGTTTGCTGGAGGATATCGATGATGGGAAAGCTGTCCTCCATCTGCAACCCCATAAACAAACGAGGCATCAGGGGGAAATGGAAGTCCATATGGCACTCATCCCCATTGCCGTAGTATTGCACTGCATCCTCGGGCCATTGGTTTGCTTCAGCTAGGAGCATCCGGTTCGGGAATTTTTCGTCTACATGCTGGCGCAGCCGCTTCAGAAAGACATGGGTTTCCGGCAGGTTTTCGCAGTTAGTTCCTTGCCGCTCGTATAGATAAGGCACTGCATCCATGCGTAGCCCATCTACCCCCATTGCTAACCAGAAATCGACGACATCAAGTATAGCCTGACACACTACTGGGTTGTCATAATTTAAATCTGGCTGATGGGAGTAGAATCGATGCCAATAATACGCTTTGGCAACTGGGTCCCAAGACCAGTTAGATGTTTCAAAATCTTGGAAAATAATCCGAGCATCTTGGTATTTTTCTGGAGTATCACTCCAGACATAAAAATCTCGCTCTTTGCTGCCACTTGGTGCTTTGCGTGCCCGCTGAAACCAAGGATGTTGGTCGGATGTGTGGTTGACGATTAGCTCAATAATCACCCGGATACCGCGCTCATGGGCAGCATCTAGCAGCACTTGGAAGTCTTCCAATGTGCCATAAATCGGGTTGATGCCAGTGTAGTTGGCAATATCGTAGCCGTCATCCCGCAGCGGACTAGGAAAGAAGGGCAGCACCCAGATTGCCGTAATTCCCAAGTCTTTCAGATAGTCCAACTTTTCTGTCAGCCCTCGAAAGTCACCGATGCCGTCACCATCGCTGTCAGCGTAGGCGCGTACTGGGACTTCATAAATGATGGCATCTTTAAACCATAAAGGGTCATCGTTCAATATCGATTGCATTTGTTCTATCTACTTCTTGTTTGCAAAACAGAGGGCAAAAATTGGAGGGAAAGGGCAGGGTAAATAATTTCCCTAACCCCCTTTCCTAGCCTCTAGCCCCTTTGATACAGAAAATATGTGCTGGCAGTACGTGGGGATTGAGTTCAACGTAGTTGTATTCACCGGACCACTGGTATTCGATATCAGTGAGCAGGTCACGAATCTGAAAAGGCTTGTATGGGTCCATACCCAACGAGGCTAAGGAAAGACTCAACCAGCCAGACTGAGGATTGTAAGGATCAATGTTAACAACCACCAGCAACACATCATCGAAATCTTCAGTCTGCTTGCTGTAGCAGATTATCTGCTCGTTATCTGTCTGATGAAATCTTAGAGAGTTGTTGCTCTGCAAGGCAGGATTTTTATGACGGATACGGTTAACCTTGGCAATCAAGTTTTTGATTGTGTAGCGACTATTTAAGTCCCACTCCCGGATCTGGTATTTCTCTGAGTTTAAATATTCTTCACTCCCAGGTCGCAACGGTCGGTTTTCACACACCTCGAAAGCTGGTCCATAAATTCCATAATTAGCTGCCAAAGTCGCAGCGAGGACAAACCGAATCATGAAAGCTGGTCGTCCACCATGCTGTAAAAACTCGTGCAAAATATCTGGCGTGTTCGGCCAGACGTTAGGGCGAAAAATATCAGATGCAGGAGGTTGAGTTAACTCTGTGAAATATTCAGTAAGTTCTGATTTCGTGTTCCGCCAAGTGAAGTAGGTGTAGGACTGCGTAAAGCCCATTTTTGCCAAACGATACATCACTTTAGGACGAGTAAAAGCTTCAGCTAAGAAAATCACATCTGGATACGTTTGCTTAACTGCTCCAATCATCCACTCCCAAAACGGAAATGCTTTGGTATGAGGATTATCAACGCGGAAGATTTTCACTCCCTTGTCAATCCAGAACAGAACGACGCTTTTCAGTTCTTCCCAAAGGTTTTGCCAGTCTGTCGTCTCAAAGTCAATTGGATAAATATCTTGATACTTCTTGGGTGGGTTTTCGGCATACTGAATGCTGCCATCGGGTCGATGCAAAAACCACTGGGGATGTTCCTTGACATAAGGATGGTCGGGGGAACATTGATAAGCTAGGTCCAGCGCTATCTCAAGTCCGTACTCTACGGCTTTGGCAACAAGCCCTTGAAAGTCTGCCATTGTGCCTAACTGGGGATGGATTGCCTTGTGTCCACCTTCAGGGGAGCCGATCCCCCAGCACACTCCCACATCATCAGGCTCAGCTACCGTGGAGTTGTTTTTGCCTTTGCGAAATGTGGTGCCAATCGGGTGAATTGGCGGTAGGTAAAGGACATCAAAACCTAGTTCTGCAATGTAAGGGAGTCTGGCTTGAGCATCTTTGAATGTCCCATGTTTTCCTGGTTCTCCACTTGAGGAGCGAGGGAACATCTCGTACCAACTGCTGAATCGGGCTTTTTCTCTATCTACGACAATCTGAAGTTGCTTGTCGTAGGTGGTAGCTAGGCTTCGGTTTGGGTACTTATTCATTAGGGTGAGCAGCTCTTGCGAAAGAACTTTCTGCTCCAAAGTGTCAGGATCTGCTTTTTGCATCGTGCGTAGAGTCGCTGCCCAGGTTTGCAATTGTGAGCTATCGTCGCCAATAGCCCGTTGGCTTGCCTGTTCAACCAATTCCGCCCCAATCAGCAAATCAACTGATACCTCTTGTCCTGCCTCTACCTTCTTCGCCATCCCACGTCGCCAAGTGAGAAAATGGTCAACCCAACCAACTATGGTGTAAACGTAACGACCTAGCTCAGATACAGTGAACGCCCCTTGCCAGCGGTCATTGACGAGCGGAGAAAGTGGCACTTCAAGCCAATGCTGGGACGCTTCTAGTCGATAAATAATGACACCAGCGACAGCATCATGACCATCGGAGAACAAATCAACCTCGACTTGGACTTCTTCACCAATGGTGCGCTTAATTGGGAAACGACCTCCGTCGATCTCTGGCGAGACGCCCTCAATCTGAACCCTTCTCCTACCTTCTTCTAGCAGCATTCGAGAAGCTCCCTTTGCCTTTGCTTTCCAACCCTAGGATAGTCGCAGGTGTTCCTATTGTTTCAACTTTTCACCTCTCCAGTGTTGCCGATTTGCACCTGTTCAGAAAACCACTGAACTGTTTTAGTACAAAAGGATGAGGATAAGGCTTGACTTTCTTTAAGTTATTTAAACCTATTTACAAGTGTTAAAAATCAACCTCAAGGTGAATCCACCTAGCTTGTGAAATATTATCTATACACTAACTAGTAGAAAAGGCTAGGAGCTGATCTTAGTCATCTAACCTAGGTAGGATTTAAGCACTTTTCTTTACAATAAAGCTCGTGCTGAGATAAATTTCTATTTTGGACTCTAGCTAACTTAGGAGCATATCTGAATGATCGCGCTATATGACTTCACCCTGTCAGGAAACTGTTACAAAGTGCGTCTGATGCTGGCACTCTTAGGTTTGAAGTACAAAGTGATTCCGGTTAACTTACAAGCGGGTGAACATAAGTCTACCGAATTTCTCAAGCGACATCCATTTGGTAAGGTTCCGGTTCTGGTCGATGGGGATACTGTCATTTGGGATTCTCAAGCAATTCTGGTCTATCTTGCTCGTAAATACGGAGAAGATTGGTTGCCGAGCCACCCAGAATTAATGGGCAAGATCATGCAATGGTTATCAGTTGCGGCTCAGTCGATCGCCGAAAGCTTGGCGGCGGCTCGACGGCACTTTCTATTGAATGCTCAGGAAGATATTGATGCTGCTCAAAAAAAGGCATACGAGTTGCTTGGAGTGTTTGAGAACCACTTAGGTGATCGCCATTGGCTGGAGTGCGATCACCCCACGATTGCAGACATTGCCTGTTTCCCCTACATTGCACTCGCTGCCGAGGGAAAAATTTCCCTAGATGCTTATCCGAGTGTAATTGCCTGGGTTGAGCGGGTTAAGCAGTATCCAGGCTATGTGGGTATGCCAGGATTGTCTTGAGGAATTTTGTCATAAAGGCAGCATGGAGCTATAGCATGGAGCTATAGTCCTCGCCCTGGTTTGCAGTCTGCAAAACCGAGAGCTTCATCATCTAGAAAACTTGCGAGTGCCATCTCCACCACTGCCTCGACCGGGTATTCAATCTCAGTGGCGTGAGCGATGTATGCTAGTCTGATACGCTCTGGCATTCGGTCTAAAATCACCTGAGCATCAGTGGGTGACAATTGCTCTAATTTCGCGGATTGCATTGGTCTAACTCTCCATTGGAATTTGAACGTTATACGGTGGCTCGGTTGCTCTCAAGATAATCGCTTCTAACTCCGATAATAACGTTGCGCTTCTCCAATAGGGAATCGGATGAATGGTAATCCTAACGTCTTCGTCATTATATTTATCCAGCCATGCCCATAAGAACGCTTTGTTCCCACTGCTGAAGCGCCCACGCAAGCTTTTAGTCTTACCGATGTATAACAGTCCCTCATACTTATGCTTAACCGCATAGATTCCAGGACGGGAGGGAATGTTACTAAACTCACGACTCAATGAATAGCACTCATCAAAGGGGGTGAAGACGAACGTATCGAGGATTTTTCGCACCTCTACCCTGATTCCTTCATCATCGTTAGGCATACGGGTCATTCAAGCTTGAGTTCTAACGAGTAATAGAACTATTCATGATACAGATGAATTGACAGCGCCTGCTTCCCCTACGCTCGTCACACTCGCTGCCGATGGAAAAATTCCACTAGATGCTTATCCGAGTGTAAAAGAGGCAGCAGGATGAGCAAACTTAAGTATCCGATGGTGATTCAATGGTCAGTGGAAGACAATTGTTTTCTCGTCAGCTTCCCTGATTTTCCCGGACAACGCTGGCGGACGCACGGAGACACATACGAATCTGCTGTTGCCAACGGCATCGAAGCGTTAGAGTCTCTCATCATTGCCTATGGAGCCGTAGGCGATCCACTGCCAAAGCCAACCGTTTGTCAAGTCGCTTAGATTCTCAAGAACATCTCGCAGCAATTCTTGCATTAAGGTCGAAGGGCAATGTAAGTCATGAGCGGTGTTTATCCAAATTTGGAATTGACGATTCGACTAAGGGAAAACCAATGGACATCATGACCTCCTGTTCTCTGGGATACCATGCATAGTGCATACTAAAGTTGAACTTAAACGGTGTATAGTCTCCACTTGAGTACACTTGGCAATGCCGAGAAGTCTGCAATCTTTAGTGCAGGAACTGGCGCTCGCCCGTGATGAGCGAGAACTTCGCCTACCGTTTATGGATGCGGCTGGCGAGTTATTTGAGGCTCAACATTGGGGAATTTCCCTGAGCAATCAAGAGGGGAAGCTAGAAACTGTCCATCTCAAAGGTCTACCCGACAGCTTTATTGACTACTACACCCGCTTTGGAATCACCATCGATCCACTCCGAGAATATGTGATTAAGCATCATGCCCCAGTTCATGAACAGGTGTTGTTTACTGAAGAAAGTTGGAAGCGCAGCGCCTTATATATTCACGGTTGCGGTCTTCAATATAATCACGAGCATGCCATGACAGGTCCAATCGTGGGTCATGGGCAACTAGTTGGAATGGTACATTTCGCCCGCATAAGTGGCTATCCTGCTTTTAATGCCAAAGATCTCGCAAATCTCAGTGCCCTGTGTGCTCATCTATCGGCGCAAAGAGCGCTGTTACGTGTTCACTCAAAGCGACTGACATCAGAATGGGCAAATCGATTGACGGCTAGGGAGCTACAGATTGCAGAATTGGTAGCTCAAGGCTTGACGAATGTAGAGATTGGGGCAGAACTTTGGATCACACAAAATTCTGTTAAGCAAGCTCTCAAGCGTATGTTCCGAAAGCTCAATGTTTCTGCCCGCGCAGAATTGGTTGCCCGACTTCTACAGATGGAGAACTTGTAACAACTGGGGAAATTCCAAGCCTGAGGTAGACGCGAAGCGGGAATTATTAGCAGCACATGGGTTGAACCCTACTAGATTTTAGTGGAGCGAAATTGATATGAGTGCTTTAACGTTACACATACCTCCAGTTCTCAGACTTACTGACGAGCAGTTTGAACAACTTGTCGCTGCTAACCGCGAGCTGCAATTGGAATTAACCGCCAGGGGGAAATTGATTATTATGCCGCCAACTGGGGGAGAAACAGGAAATAGAAACTTTGAAATTTATATCGATCTTGGTAATTGGAATCGTCAAACTCAGTTAGGAAAAGCTTTTGATTCTTCTACAGGATTTCGCTTACCTAATGGTGCAACTCGTTCCCCTGATGTTTCTTGGATGAGAATAGAGCGATGGAATACCCTGACTCAGGAGCAAAGAAAAAAAATTCTACCCTTATGTCCAGATTTTGTAATTGAACTGGTTTCCGAAACCGATGAGTTGGAAGACGCTCAAGTAAAAATGCAAGAATACTTAGAAAGCGGTTTGCGGCTAGGTTGGTTGATCAATCCTAAAGCTAGACAAGTAGAGATTTTTCGCCCTAACCAAGAAGTTGAAATTTTAGACTCTCCCACAACTTTATCAGGTGAGGATGTTCTTCCAGAGTTTGTTTTTAATTTACAGCCAATTTTTGAATAGATACCTGAGCAAAGCGTGTTTTTACTTGGCAAGTGCC
>JAFAVL010000508.1 GCA_019242465.1 Chroococcidiopsidaceae cyanobacterium CP_BM_RX_35
CAGGATTTAAAGGAGTTACCATTTGATGGTACCTAGATTCAAGCGCATCTGTCCTTGTGTTTTGAGGTTGGCAAGCGCCGACTTGCTAGCTAAGATGCTTAAATTCGAGCTTTAACTCCCCGATCTTCCCTGGTTTTTGTTTGATGAAACAGGTAAACTGGAATTAATAAGATCTTACTACTTGGAACAGTAGACACGTTTGCAGCTTGTAGCTCAGGAGAATCAAATCATACTGTTGTCTTATGTTCGACGGAAGAAGCCCACGAGATAGGTAAGCGCAAAACAAGAGAGAATCAAACAGAAGCATCTAAAATTAAGAACATGAATCAAACGGTTATTGCGTAAGAATATTTGTTTTTTTACTCAACAGAATAAATGCGCGATAATCGTGATTGAACTGTTTATCAATCGCTATGAATTAGAATACAGACTTGAGAAATAAACACCATATTTAGAACAACACTTTTGGTTCTATTTTACTTCTTATCTCAAAACTTTATATAGTTATCAAATTAAAACATTGAAGTAGTGAGAAAGGTTAAGCTTTCAAAAGCTGAAGTATCAGGATTAAATTTTAGGCGAAAATAATAAAATCCTTTTTGTCCTAACATCTCTATGGATAAACGGCTCGGACAACTCATTACCGCACTGTGTCAACACTCTGATAACAGCCTCCAGCGGCGAAAAGCTATGCATCGGTTACTCATCGAACTACAGCGCCTGCCGGGAATATTGAAATCCTCCCACCCTGACTATTTAGAAGCCCTGAATCAAACATGGGAGTGGTTAGGCCGAAATATTTGTAGTAGGTTCGAGCTGCCTACCTCTGAGATTCAAGCAAGCTTGGTGAAATGGATCAACGGCTACCTCAAGTGGAGAATTAGAGATGTACATTCTCGTCGAACTTCCTCACACCCAAGATTAGATGTACCAATCGGTGATCCTGAAGCAGGAACAACTTTGCTTGACCTAATATCAGAAACAGGGTTTAACACTCCTACCCTAACTGGACTAGATGGCTACATTGAAGGATTACAGCGGCAAAAAGTCCAACGCATAGGTTTAGAGCTAGAAACTTACATGCAGCAAGACCCTGATGGAAAACTGCAAAACTGCTATCCTGTTACTCATCCTGATTGTAACTGTCACAAGCTTTGTCTGAGACGCTACTTACAAGAGCCGCCAGATACTTTTGATCAGATCGCCCAAGATTTCAATATGAAATGCACTCAAGTGACAAATCACTGGTATGGCAGATGCAAAACCCTGCTGCAAACAATTGCTGTTGATTTAGGATATCGACCGGATGAAGATTTATGAACAGTACACAAACTCCCCTATTAACCGTTCCACTTGGTAGAGAAGCGCATACAATTGCCGGGCGCTTTGCTGCTCTTCAAGCTACGCCCCAGAAGGGAAAACAAGTTTATCTGAATATACTGGCAGTCTATGCTGTCCATAGCTACCTAAAATGGGTACAAATTGATACTAATCTGGAGCGGGGTAATAGTTGGCAACCAAGTCTACAAGCTGTATTTGATTGCACGGACTTGGTGATACCTGGTGCTGGCAAGTTAGAGTGTCGTCCGGTTCTACCTGGGGGAACGAGATTTTCTTTGCTACCTCAAGAAACTGCTGACAGGATTGGTTATGTAGCGGTGCAGTTTAAAGAAAGCTTAGATTCAGTGCAATTGCTGGGATTCACCACAACAGACGATGCCCCTGAATTAGCGATTACCGCTCTCCAACCACTTGACACCCTGTTAGACTACATCCCTGAAGTTGTTGATGTACCAACAGCAACTGTTAGCAGGACGTTGATCCACTTAAGCCGCTGGTTAGAAAATACCTTTGAGGTAGGATGGCAGACTGTGGAAGCACTATTTAGTGCAGAAGCCGATCTAGCTTTCAGCGTGAGGAGTGCCGAGCGCTCCAATGAGTTTGGTGTAAGTGGGGGCAAGTTGATTGACTTGGGAATACAATTAGCTGGTCATCCCTTTGCTCTAGTTGTCACCCTCATGCCAGCAGCAACAGCAGAAGCAGAGGAAATTGATATTCGCTTACGGGTTTATCCGACTGGAAACCAAATTTCTTTGCCACCACATTTGCAACTGACTGTACTCGATGAATTCGATACCGCTAGTCTTGTAGCTGAAGCTAGAAGTACAGATAACTGGCTTCAACTAGAGTTTAGTGGTCAACTCGGAGAAAGATTTAGCGTCAAAGTGGCGTTAGGAAATATCAGCATTACAGAATATTTTGTGATTTGAGCAGATTGGCTTTTAGATGAAGCAGCTATGGGGAAGCGAGTCATCCTAACATTGCTAGAAGGCAGTTTTGAGCAGGGTTTTCCAGTCATCCTACGTATTGGCGAGGATGGTACTGTGGCTGACACAGGTATACAAATTCTAGGTAAGCTACCACCAGCGCTCAACATTCTAGAGCTATTCAACAATTGGCAGTTGGCTTATTACCACACAGTGATGCCCCACTCCCGGATTAGACCCAAACCTGCTCAAGTTACTAATTTTTCCTGTCATCAACTCGGCTCTGATTTGGCTTTGCAGATGAATAAATGGCTGAATTCTGAGTTTAGGGAGTGGCAAAAAATCCGCGATGGATTGCAGCGGCATTTAAATGACAATGACGAAATTCATGTCGTTCTAGAAACAGAGGACATAGCTCTGCGTCGGTTACCCTGGCATTTATGGAATTTGTTTTCTAGCCACTACACCAAAGCAGAGTTTGTTTTAGGTGCTCCAGAACATTATTCATCAAAAGGTAGAAGGATATCCCGAAGCAAAAAAATCAGAATTCTCGCGATTCTGGGTGATAGTACAGGTATTGACATCCAAAAAGATCGGGCAATGCTGGAGCAATTACCTTATGCAAAAACTAGCTTTTTGGTAGAGCCAGAACGTCAAGCTCTATACAATCAGCTTTGGGAAGAACAATGGAAAATTATCTTTTTTGCTGGACATAGTTGGAGTGCAGAGGATGATGGATCAAATAAGATCTACATCAATCGCCAGGATAGTTTGTCTATTGCTGAGTTAAAGGAGGCTTTAAGAAATGCCATTGAAAATGGTTTGCAGTTAGCAATTTTCAATTCCTGCAATGGTTTAGGTTTAGCGCAAGAACTAGCTGATTTACACATTCCTCAAGTCATTATTATGCGAGAACCTGTGCCAGACTTAGTCGCACAGGAATTCTTAAAGCATTTTCTAACTAGTTTTACCCGTGGTAAGTCTTTGTATTTAGCAGTGCGGGAAGCACGGGAAAGATTACAAAGTTTAGAAAGACAA
>JAFAVL010000676.1 GCA_019242465.1 Chroococcidiopsidaceae cyanobacterium CP_BM_RX_35
TTTTGAACTGAGAAATATTCTTGTGCTTGAAAGCCGGGTTATAGTAATCAGTGAACTGATCGACCCCAATGACTCGCTCCTCGCGGTGCAAAAGAGCTTCTATCAGATGAGAACCAATGAAACCAGCAGCTCCAGTAACGACAACAGTAGACATTAATTCTGCAATTTTTGAAATTTTCTCAATCTAGATAATACAATTGAGCTGCTGAAGCGGAAGGATATGTGTGAAGGTTTTGATAGTGGGCAATGGGGGACGCGAACATGCCCTCGCGTGGAAGCTCCTGCAATCAGAGCAAGTTGAGCAAGTGTTCTGTGTCCCTGGCAATGGAGGTACGGCAACTATGCAGGGTTGCCAGAATCTGTCGCTGTCGATGGATGATTTTGAAGGAATTGGGCGATTTGCCAGAGCGAATGGCATAACGCTCGTTGTGGTTGGTCCGGAACTGCCTCTGGCTTTGGGAATTACAGACTACCTCCAAAGTCAAGGTTTGATGGTATTTGGTCCTACGAGAGCTGGAGCAATGATTGAGACAAGCAAGTCTTGGGCAAAAGCTCTGATGCAGGAAGCCAAAATTCCCACAGCTCAAGCAGCCGTGTTTACCGAGGCAGGTGCAGCAAAATCCTACGTCAGAGCTCAGGGAGCACCAATTGTGGTCAAAGCTGATGGCTTGGCTGGTGGCAAAGGAGTGACAGTGGCGGCAACGGTTGAACAAGCCCAAGACGCAATTGATGCAATCTTTCAGGGGCAGTTTGGCAGTAGTGCTGGTAAGTTTGTGGTGGTTGAGGAATATTTGACGGGGCAAGAGATTTCGGTTCTAGCCTTGACAGATGGACTGACAATTCGCCCCCTACTTCCAGCCCAAGATTATAAGCGTATTGGTGAGGGTGATACAGGAGAAAATACTGGCGGGATGAGAGCATGTGCGCCTGTACCTTTAAGCCCAGAGCTAATGGCAAGAATTGAGACGGAAGTCTTAGCAAGGGCGATCGCGCATCTTCGGGAGCAAAGAATTGATTATCGCGGCGTTCTCTACGCTGGACTCATGCTTTCACCTAATGGCGAGTTCAACGTTTTAGAGTTTAACTGTCGCTTTGGCGATCCAGAAACTCAGGTGATTCTGCCACTTCTAGAAACACCCTTAGAAGATTTGCTGATTGCCTGCGCGACCACGCGGTTGTCAGAACTACCACCCATTGCCTGGAAGAGAGGGGCAGCAGCATGCGTCGTTTTAGCAGCTGGTGGTTATCCGCAAGCCTATCAACGGGGGCAAGTTATCACCGGGATTGCTGAGGCAGAAGCTTTAGGAGCGTTAGGATTTCACGCTGGCACAAAGTTACAGCAACAAGTGGTGACAGACGGTGGTCGGGTTTTGGGGATGACTGGGCTAGGGGAGACTTTCGAGCAAGCGATCGCGCTAGCCTACGCAGCCAGCAAATGTATTCGGTTTGAGGGTATGTACTATCGACGGGATATCGGCTACCGCATCAGAGTATAATTCGCGGCTTTTCGCAATTGAACAGAGTTCCTTGGTTTTCATCTGTTGGGTGTGTACGATTAAACCGTATAGTCTGACTTACGACTTGATTGTTGTTAGCTTTGAGGAAGGAAACCACTGACAAATATAAACTTGAGTAGCATGCTAGCGCTATTGAAAATCATTCGAGACACCATTACCAGTTGGTGGTCAGAATTTACTCTCCAAACTAGGTTGATGGCTGCCGCCACGCTGGTGGTTTCCCTGACTATGAGTGGTCTTACCTTTTGGGCTGTTAACACAATTCAGCAAGATGCCCGTCTAAATGACACTCGCTTCGGTCGCGATCTGGGTTTGTTGCTGGCAGCTAACGTCACACCGTTGATTGCCCAAAACAATCTATCTGAGGTTGCCCAGTTTTCCCAACGTTTTTACAGCAGCACCTCTAGCGTGCGCTATATGCTCTACGCTGATGAAGCTGGAAAAATCTTTTTTGGTCTCCCTTTTGGAGAATCGGCGGTGGAAAATTCCCTCACGATTGAACGTCGAATTCAACTCCCAGATGATTACCCTGCCAACTCAGAATTGCCTATGGTCCGGCAACACATCACGCCTGATGGAGAAGTGACCGATGTTTTTGTCCCGTTGACTCACGAAGGGATGTATTTAGGAGTGTTAGCTATT
>JAFAVL010000818.1 GCA_019242465.1 Chroococcidiopsidaceae cyanobacterium CP_BM_RX_35
AGTAAATACTGGGCATATGGGATTTTTGACGGAAACTTACCTGAATCAGCTGCCCCAAGCCATAGAGATGCTAATGGCGGGACAGTATGAAATTGAAGAGCGATTGATGCTAAACGTGAAGGTATGGCGGGGAGGTTCGATTCGTTGGGAAGCGCTCTGTCTTAATGAAATGGTGCTACACCGGGAACCGTTAACGAGCATGTGCCATTTTGAGATCGTTGTAGGGAAACATGCACCAGTGGATATTGCTGCTGATGGTTTGATTGTCTCAACGCCAACCGGCTCGACAGCATACTCTTTGAGTGCTGGTGGTGCAGTCATTACGCCTGGAGTCCCCGTGCTACAGCTAGTGCCTATCTGCCCGCATTCTCTCGCTTCTCGCGCGTTAGTGTTTTCTGACAATGATATGGTGAAGATTTTTCCCGCTAATCCCAATCGGTTGGTGATGGTAGTGGATGGGAATGGAGGGTGCTATGTCTTTCCAGAGGATCGGGTGGAGATAGAGAAGTCGTCTTACTCTGCTCGGTTTATCCGCTTGCAACCCCCGGAGTTTTTCCGAATTTTGCGGGAAAAATTGGGCTGGGGTCTGCCCCACATTGCTAAACCCACCTCGGTTGAATTACCATAGGCAGAAATTTTTGTGATAGGATGTTGAGTATTAATGCTTAAAAAACTTCTGCGATCTAGCACTAGCTCTTATCACTAAAGCAATGTCTAAGTTAAAACAGACTGGAGTCCCTCAAAATCTGTACGAGCAGCCTATGAGTATGGTTGGGCTTGACTCTAATCCGTGTGTATTGTTAGTTGAAACTGATGAGAACTTGGCTCGCCAAGTCAATACTGATTTGAAAGAATTGGGCTATGAACTAGTAGTTGCCCACGATACAACTAGTGGTTTGCACCAAGTTCGGGTGCGCCAGCCAGCTTTGATTGTCGTTGACCGGATGCTAGCGGGAGAATCGGGCTTAGGATTGTGCAGTCATTTGAGAAGCGCTGGTGCGCGGGTACCAGTGGTAGTATTAATGGCGCGTGATACGGTTGATGATCGAGCGGCTTGCCTGGAAGCTGGAGCAGATGATTATTTCCTCAAGCCCTACCGATCAGATGATTTTTTGCAGCTATTACGTCTCTACTTACAGCCAGATAATAGTGGAACAGATCAGCTACGGTTTGGCGATCTTGTTTTAGACCTGACCACTCGTAGAGCATTGCGCCATGGACGGGCAATTGACTTGACGATGAAGGAATTTGAACTTCTAAAGTACTTAATGGAGCATCCCCGTGAAGTTTTAACCCGCGAACAAATTCTGGAAAATGTTTGGGGTTATGACTTTCTGGGTGAGTCTAATGTGATTGAAGTGTACATTAGATATCTACGCCTTAAGATTGAAGATGAAACTCAAAAGCGCTTGATTCAAACGGTTCGGGGCGTTGGTTACGTATTAAGGGAAACTTAGAAGATTTGGGGTTGAAGCCTGACTGTTTAACCCGCTCTAACATTTGCCAGTATTGAGATTAGGAGTAAACGGAAGGTGCTTGGCTGGTCAAGTTTTCTGAGAACGGTGTTCGGTGTTTGGTTATTAAGTTTTACTGCCGTTATGCCAACGTTACCTTCAGCAGCTTCTAGCCCTCAGATTGAAGCTGTGAACCCAGGTCAAACGCTGCCTATTTCTGCCCGAGCTACTATTGCTGGTCACAGGATTGGATTAGAAGTGGCGCAAACACCTCAACAGCAAGCCACAGGGTTAATGTACAGAACTAGCCTGGCAGATGACCGAGGCATGTTGTTTCCGTTTAATCCACCTCAATCAGTCAATTTCTGGATGGAGAATACGCTGATCCCGCTTGACATGATATTTCTCCAGCAGGGCGTCGTGAAAGCGATCGCTCCTCAAGTGCCTCCCTGCAAAAGTTATCCTTGTCCAACCTATGGACCGAAAACACTTGTCGATCAGGTGATCGAGCTGCGAGGTGGTCGAGCTGCCCAACTAGGTTTAAAGGTCGGCGATCGGGTGAAAATTGACTTTCTAGATTCCACCAACTCGCAGCCGTAGCTCTCTACTACTCTCTACTTAGGTAGATACAGGAAGGGGAAAAGGTCCTCCTTCGTGTAGGTCTTTCTAGTTGCCGTTCCAAGATACAAAAATATCTATTAAATTTTATAAAAGCAGGGCTATTCAGGGTTTTTGCTCGAACAGTTGAGTTAAGATTTTAATCCCTGCGTATTTAGTGCAAGCGTAGCACCATAGAGAACGCACTTCAACTGGACTGCTCTCTAGCTAGAAAAAACTTGCAAAAGCGATAGGGACACAAAATAAATTGGCTACTAGTTACTTTAGGGTAGAGGGTCGATATGACGAAATCAGGTTCAATCAAGGAAAGGAGGTGAAGAACAAATGGCACCAGCGACCTATTCTCGCTTCATTAATTTTTTGCAGAAAGATTTAGCGATTTCTGCGGATTCTATCGGTGTTGCTTTGCGGCACCGCGAACAAGATCCAGGACCGTTGCCCATGATTCTTTGGCAGTACGGTCTGATTACACTGGAACAGTTAGCTCGAATTTATGATTGGCTCGAGACTGCCTAGAAATCAATAACTCACGTCAGGAGAAATTTTGGGATGCCAGGACGACTTATTCGGGCAAGGCTGAAACCAAAGGAAATTCCACTGCTCTTGTTGAGTTTTATTCCATCTAAACAAAGAGAGCGGGTTGATGATTCAACCCGCTCTTTTAATTTTAGGACTCGGTGAACACACGAGCCGCCGCTGCTACACCAGTTCCAGGGGTAAATCCCTCGTAGCCCAGTTCTTGTAGAGCAACTTCAAGAGATGCTAAACAACTGAGGATGTCGCGATCACTAACGAATCCTAAATGACCAATTCGAAAGATTTTACCTTTAAGGTGGTCTTGTCCTCCAGCCAATGCAATGTCAAAGCGCTTTTGCATAAGCGTGCGAATTTGGTCGGCTTTAACCCGCTCTGGAGCGACAGCAGTGATAGCCGGGCTGGCAGCGCTATCAGCTGTCAGTAGTGGTAGGTTCAACCCCTTAACACCAGCGCGAGTCGCACTCATGAGTCGATGGTGCCGAGCGAAAAGAGATTCTAAGCCTTCTTGACGCATCATCCGCAAGGTGGTGGCAAGAGCCACAATTAAGTTGACTGGCGGGGTAAAGGGAGTCGTGTTTTTCGCGCTAGCTTTACGATACTGACCCAAATCTAGATAGAAGCGAGGCAATTTGGCAGTTTTGTATGCTTCCCAAGCTTTAGAACCAACGGCAACAAAACCTAGTCCTGGGGGAATCATATACGCTTTTTGTGAACCAGACGCAACCACATCCAAACCCCAAGCATCAATGGGTAGATTGACTGCTCCCAGGCTCGTCACAGCATCGACTATAATTAGCGCTTCCCCGTGGGCTTTGACATGATGGTTAATAGTTTCCAGGTCGTTGAGGACCCCAGTAGAAGTTTCACTGTGGGTAATGACAACAGCTTTAATTTGCTTTTCCGTATCAGCTTCGAGTTTTTCCGCAAACTTCTGAGGGTCCAGGGGTTGACCCCACTCGGCTGTAATTCTTTCTACCTGGAGGCTGTAGGCTTCGCCGACTTCTGCCCAGCGTTCACCAAACTTGCCATTACTTCCAACTAGAATGCGATCACCGGGGCTGAGGAAATTAATTATTCCTGCTTCTACAGCGCCAGTACCACTGGTCGTCAGCATGAGTACATCACTTTCAGTTTGATGCAACCATTTTTGGTTTTGAGTCACCTCCGCCATTAACTGCTCAAATTCACTTGTGCGGTGACCAATTGGGTGCTTGGCTAAGGCAAGCAACGCCGCCTCCGGCACTGGCGTTGGGCCGGGAATCATCAGCATTAATTTATCGTCCATTGAGCTATCCTGCTGTCAAAGGGATATGAATATTAGGAGTCTATCTAGAATTTGTGCGAACTCCTAACCATAGTAGCTAATGCCGATTCCCGCTTACGAGATTATGGAGCTGCTACCTCAACTTCATAAGACAGCAGATGAATGAGACAATTGCTACTTTTTTGCAGTTGGGGTGCAGGAGAAACTACCAAGAAGAAGTTTTAAGTCAATCAGGAAATGACTCTAGCTAGCTGGATATTGATCGAAGGACACGGACCTGTAGTAGCTGTAGCACTTCATGATGGTCATGCTGTTCGCCGAGAGGTAGCGTCACTTTTCGCTCTTGACGAAGCTGAGCGCAGGCGCGAAGAAGATCCGTTTACTGCCAACTGGACAACACTAGGAGACACAAGGATTGTAGTTCAGCGATCGCGGTTTGAGTTCGACCTGAATCGTCCTAGAGAAAAAGCGGTCTACCTCAAGCCAGAAGACGCTTGGGGATTGACTGTTTGGCAGACGCAACCGTCTCCAGAAATTATGGCAGGCTCCTTGGCTGAGTATGATGCTTTCTATGCCGCAGTCAAGCGAGTCCTCACAGACTTAGAGCGCCGCTTCGGTTGCTTCGTCATCTATGACCTACATACCTACAATCACCGTCGGCTCGGACTACAAGCCCTACCTGCTGATCCCATGTACAACCCAGAAATCAACCTTGGCACTGGCACAATGGACAGAAGCCGTTGGGCACCAGTAGTGGAGAGCTTTCTCACTGACCTGCGTGGCTTTGACTTTCTGGGGCGGCAGTTGGATGTGCGGGAAAATATTAAGTTCCAGGGTGGATACTTCCAGTACTGGGTGCATCAAACCTTTCCGCGTTCAGCCTGCGTGTTGTCTGTCGAGGTGAAAAAGTTTTTTATGAATGAGTGGTCAAATGAACTGGACGTTGCCCAGGTAGACGCCATCCGCTCTGGCCTAGAATCTACAGTACCTGGAGTATTAAATACTCTAAAGCAGGTGTAAGTCTGTACCTTAAGGAACTTTTGTCAATACATTCGGTGAGTTAGCCTGAACCCAAAGTGACAGAAGTTTGGGGCATGACTGTAGCGCATCGTCGTATAGGGCTTGAGCAAGAATTTTTTCTGGTAGATGAAGAGGGTATGCCTTCCGATCGGGCAGATGAATTCTTACACCGCTGTCGAGAGGTAGCAGCAGCAGAAGGTTGCGGTCCAGAATACTTTGCGCCGGAATGGGTTAAGGGCATGATCGAAATTAATACCCCTCCAGCCCATACAGCCAACGAGTTGGCAAGAGAGTATCTCAAAAATCTGAAACTGGCACTGCAAGTTGGGCGAGAGCTGAATTTGAGGCTCTACCCACTATCGAGCTATCCCTTACATTTAACCCCGGCGATTCGTGACAAGTTGAACTACCATGTTCAGGTTCGTACTGTTGGGTACGACAGGTTCTTACATGCCGGAAAATGTACTGGTACGCACCTGCATCTCGAAGTGGCACCAGGGACAATTGACTCACGTGTAGGAGTATCGTATGACTCTAGCCCAGAAGCAAGAGAGGAACTGCTAAATATCTACAATCTGGCTACAGCTTTGGACTCCGCACTAGTTGCTCTGGCACGTGCATGCCCCTTCTATGAAGGACAGGCGCTCGGTTTAGCCGCCCACGCGGTTCGTTATCGGGGTAGTAGCACTTTTGGCTGGGAGGGAGTTTAT
>JAFAVL010000143.1 GCA_019242465.1 Chroococcidiopsidaceae cyanobacterium CP_BM_RX_35
GGTAACTGGGCTGTGCTTTGAGCTAAAGATTGAAACTGCAAGCCTAGTCCTGGTAAAATTGCCCCCCCAACCAAACAGCGATTAGCATCTGCCCCCGTTAAAGTGAGCCCCGTTCCTGCATCGATTGTCAGCACAGGCCAACCCCAAGTCTCTCCAGCTCCCCACAACGCCAAGGCGCGATCAATTCCTAACGTAGAGTAAGTACCTTGAAGCGGTAACTGTTCTAGGGTAATCACCAGAACATCTGGATAAGCTTGCCAAAGGCGAGTCTGACTGGGAACGACAGATGCTAAATGCAGAGGCAGCATACTCTCTTGATTGTGGAATAAATTGGGCGGAACAAAATTAGCAGCTTGGCATTGAGCAAGCTGCTCAACAGCAGAATCAGGTAGATACGCTGTATCCCAAGCACAACAAAGCGTTTCCTCTATGAACCATGCCCAGTGCAGCCGCGAATTGCCAATCATCAACCCCAGCCAACTTCTCTTGGTGTCGTCGGCGTCATCAGCACTTCGACGGTTCATAAATCTCTTTTAAATTTTCTAACCTAACCATAGGTTTTTTAAAAAAGCTTAACAAAATAATCATGTAAGAATAGAGGCAGAGTCATGAGTTGCTAAGGAGACACACAATGGTAGCGCTCACCGATAGAGTTCAACGTCGTTTGACCATACAGACTGCCGAAGTTGCCCCCGACACAACAACAATTCGCTCCCTTGACTGGGACCGTGATCGCTTCGACATCGAGTTCGGTTTGCAAAATGGTACCACTTACAACTCATTTCTGATTCAGGGTGAGCAGACAGCTTTAATTGACACCTCCCATGAAAAATTTCGTCAACTTTATCTGGACGAACTGCACCGCCTCATCAACCCAGAAGAGATTGATTACCTCATTATTAGCCACACCGAGCCTGACCATAGCGGTTTGGTCAAAGATTTCCTCCGACTGGCTCCTAATGCCACTATTGTTGGGTCAAAAGTCGCAATCCAGTTTCTAGAGGACATGGTGCATCAACCATTCAAGCGAAAAATTGTGAAAAATGGTGATCGCTTGGATTTGGGCAACGGACATGAGCTGGAATTTGTAATTGCCCCAAATTTGCACTGGCCTGATACCATGTTCAGTTTCGACCATAAAACCCAAATCCTCTACACTTGTGATGCCTTTGGGTTACACTATTGCTCCGATGACACCTACGACAGAGACTTAGGAGCAATTGCTGCTGATTTCCGGTACTACTACGATTGCCTTATGGCTCCTAATGCCCGCTCAGTGCTATCGGCTCTGAAGCGGATGGATGAACTGGAAGAAATTACCACCATCGCTACTGGTCACGGTCCACTATTGCGACACAATGTTGCAGAGCTGACCGGGCGCTACCGCAGTTGGAGCCAGACTAAGGCGAAGGCAGAAACGACTGTTGCTGTGTTTTATGTCTCTGACTATGGGTATAGCGATCGCCTCTCCCAGGCGATTGCCAGAGGGATTACCAAAACTGGAATGGCAGTCGAGATGATGGATCTAAAATCAGCTGAGCCGCAGGATGTTCAAGAGCTAGTTGGTCGAGCATCTGGCCTGGTGATTGGCATGCCTCCGGCTGCTGCTGTTGCTGCCCAGGCTGTAATCAGCACCATCCTAGCTGCTGCCAAGGATAAGCAGGTCGTCGGTTTATTCGAATCTTATGGTGGAGACGACGAACCAATCGATCCAATTTTGAATAAATTTAGAGACCTAGGTTTGACGGCAGCATTCCCAGCCATTCGGATTAAAGATACCCCTTTTGAATCCACATACCAAATGTGTGAAGAAGCAGGTACCGATCTAGGGCAACTGCTCACACGCGATCGGAATATTAAGCAGATTAAATCCCTAGACACCAACTTAGAAAGAGCTCTAGGTCGGATTAGCGGCGGACTGTATATTATCACCGCGAAAAAAGGTGATATCACCAGCGCCATGCTTGCTTCTTGGGTATCTCAAGCGAGTTTTCAACCACTAGGCTTAACGATTGCTGTTGCCAAAGACAGGGCGATTGAATCATTGATGCAAGTGGGCGATCACTTTGTGCTAAACGTTTTGGAAGAAGGAAATTACCAGGCGCTCATGAAGCACTTCCTCAAGCGCTTTGCTCCTGGTGCCGATCGTTTTGCTGGAATTAAGACCCAACCTGCTCAGAACGGCTCCCCGATTCTGGCTGATGCTTTAGCATATATGGAATGCGAGGTGGAGAGTCGGATGGAGTTAAGCGATCACTGGATTGTCTACAGCACTGTCGATGCCGGACGGGTTTCTAAACCCGATTCCCTCACTGCTGTTCACCATCGCAAAATTGGTAATTATTATTAACCGCAGAGGAGCCAGCGCGGTCTTGGGGGTTTCCCCCATGAGCGACTGGCGTGCGCAGAGAGCGCGGAGAATTCATTACCTCACTCCTTACTTCTATGACAGAACCAAAGCCTCGTGATGTTCAGGTTCTCCCGATTACTACGGACACGACTGTACTGCGATCGCGTAGCTGGACACGTTTGCGGTTTGAAATTGAGTACGCTCTTGGTAGAGGTACAACAGCTAATTCCTATTTGATTCAAGCTGATCGCACCGCTCTGCTTGACCCTCCTGGTGAAGCGTTTACTGAAATTTATCTGACAGTATTGCAGCAGCGCCTCGACCTTGCTCAGTTAGATTACGTCATTTTAGGGCACGTCAACCTAAATCGGGCAGCAACTTTGAAAGCCCTGCTAGAGTTGGCTCCTCACCTAACATTTGTCTGTTCTAACCCAGGAGCAATCAACCTCCGCACTGCCTTACCAGACAATGATTTGAAAATCACCGTGATGCGGGGGGAAGAAAACCTTGATTTAGGTAGGGGTCATCGTTTGCAATTCATCCCCACCCCAAGTCCGCGCTGGCCAGATCAACTTTGTACTTACGATCCACAAACTGAAATCCTATACACCGATAAGCTATTTGGAGCTCATATTTGTGGTGACCAAGTCTTTGATGAAGGCTGGGAAATCCTTAATGAAGACCGACGCTACTACTATGACTGCCTCATGGCTCCCCATGCGCGTCAGGTTGAGACAGCGCTAGATAAACTATCAGAGCTACCAGCTAGACTATATGCTACTGCTCACGGTCCCTTAGTCCGCTACGGCTTAATCCCAATTACCCAGGCTTATCACCAGTGGAGTCAAGCGCAAACGGCACAAGACACGAACGTAGCCCTGCTTTATGCCTCAGCTTATGGCAACACGGCAATCCTAGCCCAAGGGATTGCTCGTGGCATCACTAAAGCTGGGGTGGGTGTGGAATCAATCAACTGCGAAGTTGCCGAACCAGCTGAGATTCAAGCAGCAGTTGAAAAAGCGGCTGGATTTATCATTGGTTCGCCTACCCTCGGCGGTCATGCACCCACCCCAATTCAAACCGCCCTTGGCGTTGTGCTATCCACCGCCCCCAAGAGCAAACTTGCTGGAGTGTTTGGTTCCTTTGGCTGGAGTGGCGAAGCAATTGATTTAATTGAAGGCAAACTCCGCGATGCTGGATATCGCTTTGGGTTCGAGACGTTGCGGGTTAAGTTTAAACCTACCGATGCCACTCTTCAACTTTGCGAACAAGCCGGAACCGACTTTGCTCAAACCCTGAAAAAAGCCAAAAAAGCGCGGGCACCCCAGCAATCTGCCACTAACGTTGAACAAGCCATGGGGCGTGTGATTGGTTCACTTTGTATTGTCACAGCTAAGTTCGGAGAAATCTCTAGTGCTATGCTAGCTGATTGGGTATCTCAAGCAACCTTTAACCCTCCAGGTTTAACTATTGCCGTAGCTAAAGATCGCGCAATCGAATCACTAATGTACCCAAGCAATCAATTTGTCCTCAACATCCTACAAGAGGGCAATCATCTAGGCTTAATGAAGCACTTCCTCAAAACTTTTGCTCCAGGGGAAGACCGCTTCGTTGGTGTAGATACACAGACAGCCAATAACGGCTCACCCATCCTTAATAACGCCCTTGCCTATCTAGAGTGTTCCGTCAAAAGCCGGATGGAATGTGGGGATCACTGGGTCGTCTACGCCGCAGTTGACAACGGCGAAGTGTTAAATTCTGACGGTGTAACTGCTGTCCACCACCGCAAATCAGGCAGCCATTACTAAGGAGTAGAAAACCTTACTACCCTCTTCCCTCTCCGCGTCCTCTCTCTTGGAAAGTTCTGATCGGAGGAGACCTCCGCTCAGACTTTCCGCCGCGTCTCTGCGGTTCAATCCATCCGTCTCTCCAAATACTGACCAATCATCAATTGCTCCCCAGCTCGCGAGATAATTGTCTGTCTGGTACGGTAATTGCTGCCAATAAGTTTAAACTCTTCCTCAAACACCGAGTCATTGTACTCAGTTCGCAAGTATAAAGTTTTGGGATTAGGAAAGTGATACTCAGCAGTAACTGGCCGAGAAGTGGCAAAACCGCGATCACGATACAGAGTATTTCCCCTGGCTCCGAACAGTGTTGAACCCCTAGACTCTTTCCGTCCAGACACTGAATCTTGACTTTCCCAGCTAACTGTAGCACCACAAATTATTGCATTTAGGTCACTCAGCTCGTGCAACTGAGCTAGCCGCTGTAATTCAGCGTCTCCTCGCTCTAAAAACCGAATGGTCAACAGACTAACCATTTCCTTGGCATTGCCATCTGGAAGCGTGTAGTAGCGCCGTTGTGAGCGCCAACGCCCCGATGAAAATTGGAAAAATTCTGCAATCAGCGATTCGTCCGCCGCTTGGGCAAGTTGTAGCTGTAATGTCACTATTAGCTGTCCTTGTGAGCAGTGAGATAGACGATGCAAAAGCAATGCCCAAAAAAGCAAGGCTCTGTTATTATTCTTAATATATTGCCTACTATTATAACGATAAGCAGCAAAGTTTTGTCATCGCTGCATCGATTGACATAATGCAAGCAACTTCTTCTGATGGCTCGCCGACTCAACTGGTTCAGAAGAAGCATACGAACAAATTGAAGTCCTTTGGGAACAACTTGAAAGAAGCAAAAAGCATTTAGAGATTGGTTAACAACCAGTTCAATATCAGGAGCGAGGTGACAGTTCGACCGTGAAGCAGTTAGGACAGATAGAAACAGAGGGGCAGAATTCAGCAATCAAACCAGGTAATGTTGTTCGCCTCTTACAGCCTTTCGGGCCAGAGCGCTGTAGCCATCGGGAGTATGCTTTGGGAATTGTAGCTGGGGTAGTCAGAGATGATTGTAAAAGCCCAAGGTACCAACCTAGTTCAGAAAATCAACTAAATGTGGTATGGAAAAAGCGCTCCTGTGCAGGAGCGCGAGGATGCATTCACAACTGAAAACTGAATGAGAGCTTCTTAGCTGTGAATAGCAGGCGTAGTAAGAGCAATCGGCATAACTTCACCCGCAGCTAGATCAAGCGGGAAGTTGTGTGCATTGCGTTCGTGCATCACTTCCATCCCCAGATTGGCGCGGTTAAGTACGTCTGCCCAGGTGCTAATCACGCGTCCTTGAGAGTCGATGACAGACTGGTTGAAGTTGAACCCATTCAGGTTGAATGCCATCGTGCTGATGCCTAGGGCAGTGAACCAGATACCAATTACAGGCCAAGCTGCAAGGAAGAAGTGAAGTGAACGAGAGTTGTTGAATGAAGCGTATTGGAAGATTAGACGACCAAAGTAACCGTGAGCAGCTACGATGTTGTATGTTTCTTCCTCTTGTCCAAATTTGTAACCAGCGTTTGCAGATTCGTTTTCAGTAGTTTCACGAATCAGTGACGAAGTTACAAGTGAACCGTGCATCGCTGAGAAAAGAGATCCACCAAACACACCAGCAACACCAAGCATGTGGAATGGGTGCATAAGGATGTTGTGCTCAGCTTGGAAAACAATCATGAAGTTGAAAGTTCCTGAAATACCCAAAGGCATACCATCTGAGAATGAACCTTGACCGATAGGGTAGATGATGAATACAGCAGTAGCAGCTGCAACTGGTGCAGAGTAAGCTACAGCGATCCATGGACGCATACCAAGACGGAATGAAAGTTCCCACTCACGACCCATGTAGCAGCAGATTCCTAGGAAGAAGTGGCAAACGATAAGTTGGTAAGGACCACCGTTGTAAAGCCATTCGTCTAGAGAAGCAGCTTCCCAAATTGGGTAAAAGTGTAGACCGATCGCGTTTGAAGTTGGAACAACTGCACCAGAAATGATGTTGTTTCCGTACAGAAGAGAACCAGAAACTGGCTCACGGATTCCATCGATGTCAACTGGAGGAGCAGCGATGAACGCGATGATGAAAACTGAAGTTGCAGTTAAAAGAGTTGGGATCATAAGAACACCAAACCATCCGATGTATAGACGGTTCTCAGTGCTGGTCACCCATTCGCAGA
>JAFAVL010000314.1 GCA_019242465.1 Chroococcidiopsidaceae cyanobacterium CP_BM_RX_35
TGGGTTGGTGAGGGAGGGAACTAGATTTGGGCCAATCGTCTGCGCTCTGAGCGGCTCAGCGATCGCGCTACTGGTCAATACCGAGAAAACAAGCAGGAACCAGGGTTGGCGTTTTAGATGGATAATATTTAAGAGCTGTAATTTTAAGTCAATACCTTATCAGTGTTTACACTAAGTAGTTCCCTAAAATATTTAAGAAATATTAAAATTTTGAACCGGAAGATGTAAAGTCTTGATGAAGAACCGTGAAAATTGCGTATTCTCACAACTTCGGGCTCTTGTCCGTTTTTGGTGATGCGAAAAAATCCCTTGCCAGTATCCCAAGTTCCTCGACTCAACTGGTTAAAATCAGTCGTTTAGCCAGCAGGTCGAGTCCAGCCCGTCCAAACATCTGGCGCTTCAACATTTTGAGGCGATTGTTTTGCCCCTCCACGGGTCCATTGCTAACCTCTAAAGTAAGACCTGCCTTGACGGCATCGTAGTCTTCCTTGAGTCCCTTGGCAAAACTCCCAAATGCCTTTATCGAACCATTTATCGCTGCTTCCAACCAATTATCTAGCCCGTCAGGTAATCGCTGGCGCACGAGATCAATAAACCCCTGAGCCAGGGTGATCACTTCCGATAACTCAGACTGTTGCGCCAGCCGTTCCAGCAACTTCTCTTCCTCCGAGGTCAAGGTTTCCTTGTGCTGCAAGAGCAACCATGCTGCTCGTCTTGCATTCAGAGGCTTTTGAGCAGTGGTTGGTATGATCGGGGCAGGTCCTCGTCCAGGTAAATCCTTGAGCGACTCAGGAGCAGGGTTTGCTGGAGGCTGGGACCGACGAAGTTGCTGGGTAAAGCGAGCGACGGTTGGATAGCTGCCTTGATAACCCTGCTGTTGAATCTCCTCGAACAGGGCTTTCGTTTGTTGATAGCCTAAGCTCCACTGCTGTTGCAAATAGGGTTTGTACGCATCCAACCCGCTTCCTCGTTGCCGAATCGTGGGTTGTCGTTCTGGGAATGTGGATGCGGATAAGTAGGTGTAGACGGTGCGTTCTCCAATCCCAAGATGGTGAGCAATGTCTTTAATGGCATACTCCTGCTTTCGTAAGGCATGAGTCTGCTCGTACTTTTCTAACCGTCGAGTCCGATTCATTGCCTTCTGGGTCTGACGATTGTCCAGCGGTTCTGGGGGTTGAGGAATAACGAGCAGCTCTGCTTGAGGCTGCTCTCTCTCAACAGTCTGTAGGGTTTGAGTATAGCCCTTAAAGACCTTTTCCAGGGTTTCTTCGAGATTTTGCAACAGGTGAAAACGATCGGCCACCTGAATCGCATCAGGAGCGCCCTGACTCATGCCTAGCCTGTAAGTTTTTGCTCGGTCCCGTGACAGAATTTCGACACCTTGGTGTTCTTTGAGCCAAGCTTCGAGGGTTTCAGCTGTGCGGTCTGGCAAGAGCGCGATTGGCTGGTTCTGCTCTAAATCAACCAGGATGGTGCCATAGTTGTGCCCTTTGCGGAGGGCAAAATCATCCACCCCTAAGATTTTCGGGGTTGGCAGTGTTGGTAGCGTCAGCCTTGAGATGAGCCGGAGGAAGGAGTTGCGGCTGTATCTATCCCCCATCTGATGACCCAAACAGGCTGCTGCCGCACCTCCTAGAGATAATGCCATCGCTTTGAGGCGTTCGGTATAACAGACTGTTCGTCTAGCCCAAGCTGCCACCACTGCTGGTAAGCGCTCTGTAAAAATCCGTCGAGGACACGTATCGTTGAGGCAGAAGAACTTACACACCGTCAGGATGATGTTCAGGCGGAATTGAACAACAGGCAAATCCTTTAGGGTTCTCTCGTAACGGCTGTGGATGCGGTGGGTTGGGCAATGACACAGGGGGCAATGAGCCACAGTCTGGGTTGAAGATACGCTCAAACTGATCTGTTGTTCCGTCGTATCCAGATTCCAGCTTTGCAAACTCAGGGCGGTTTGATTCGGAAGTAGATGCTGTATAAGGTCCACGGGATAGGTATGAGTGAGGGACAACCTCACCATTTTCAAGGCTTCTACCCGCGTCACCAAAAACGGACAAGAGCCCGAAGTTCGTCAGATTTTGCAAAAATAGGCCTGGTTCAAAAATAGGCAACTTTAGGTAACAAAGCAGGCAAAATCTAGTCATCTAATTTTGATAACTAAATTATTAACAAATAATAGAGATAAAGATCTGAAGGGGTATCAAGGTGGCTGAAAGGGTTGTAGAGAAAAGGTTTCAGCTTTTGTGGTCCAATAAGGGTCTAGTTCTGTCGAAAAGACCTATTAATTGAAAATTATGCCTGAATTCTACCAGAATTACCTGAAAAGTCAACTAGAACTTCGTCAATACCTATTGCTGACAATCCTGATCAACCTGTTGCAATCTATCAAGACAGTCAAACTGGAAACTTTAGCTACTGCTCTGCCTCTACCAATACAGTTTGAGAGCCGACGTCACAAACTGCAAAAATTTTTGTCTGTGTTGGGAGAAAAGGTTGAACAGTTGTGGTTTCCCCTGTTTGCCAGTTGGTTAAAGGCAAACTGTCCTGATTACCGAGTTCTCTATCTAGCTATTGACCGCACAAGTTGGAAGTCGATCAACCTATTAATGGTTAGCTTAATTTGGCAGCGAAGGGCAATCCCCATTTATTTTGAACTCCTGACTCACAAAGGTAGCTCAAGTTTTGAGTTACAAACACAGGTATTAGCCCAGGTTTTACCTCTAGTCAAAGATTACACAGTTGTCCTATTAGGGGACCGGGAATTTTGTGGAGTAAGGTTAGCAAACTGGTTGGCAGAGCAGGGATGCTACTTTTGCTTGCGTTTGAAACAGAACGAATATATTGAGTTAGAAAAGGGAAATTGGGTTCAACTAGCAGCTTTGGGATTGAGACCAGGAATTTCGCTCTATCTAGAAGGAGTAAGCTTGACCAAGCAGAAAGGATTTAAGCCGTATAACCTGGCAGCAAAATGGAAGAAGAAATATCACGGATGGGCTCCAAAAGAAGGATGGTTTATTTTCACTAACCTAGAATCATTGGACATAGCACTTCAAGCTTATCAAAAAAGATTTGGAATTGAAGAAATGTTCCGAGATCTAAAAAGTGGTGGTTATAATTTAGAGGGAACCTCCCTATCAGGTCAGAGACTAAAAGCAATTATCTTGTTAATTACTCTTGCCTATACAAGTGCTACATTTGGAGGAAAAACCATCAAACATACGGGAATTCAAAAATATGTGGGACGAGTTCAAGAGATAGGTCGAACAGTTAAACGTCACAGCAGTTTTTATATTGGTTTGTATGGGCAAACGTGGGTTTACTTCCAGAAAGGATGCGAAGGCGCTGT
>JAFAVL010000545.1 GCA_019242465.1 Chroococcidiopsidaceae cyanobacterium CP_BM_RX_35
CCTACTAGGGCAATTCGCTGTCCTGGTTTGACCGAGAGACTAAAGTTGGAAATCAAGGGAGGGGCAATCCGGTTGTAGCCAAACGTGACGTTCTGCAACTCGACATATCCCTGTAGCCGAGGAAGAGGAGAGGGGGAGAGGGGGAGACAAGGGGAAATCCCCCTCTCTCCCCCTCTCCCCCTCTCCTCCACTTGCGGATCTACTGGGTTGCGTAAGACATCATCCAAGCGATTCAGACTGCCTTCTACTTCTTGAAGGTCACTCCCAAGATTGACGAGGCTGTTGACAGGCTCCAGAAAGCTTTGCATCAGGCTCTGGAAAGCCACCAGCATCCCAATGCTTAGGTGTCCATCTATCACCCGGAGTCCACCCAGGACCAAAACTAGCATAGACGTAATAGCGGATAGGAACGAGGGCAAGACACCGAGAGTCTGGTTGGTCACATCCATCTCCTGCCGAGCGTTAATTGCCTTGGCATAGTAACCTGCCCATCGGGAAAAGAAATCTGACTCTAACCCAGATGCCTTCAACGTTTCCATACTCTGGAGTCCAGAAATGGACACCCCACTCACTTTTCCTTGCTCCTGCATCAATCTCATGTTGACATCCACACGCCACCGAGATACCCACTGCAAGGTCACGAGATTCACTGCGACAAAGGCTATCCCAATCGAGGTTAAGATCGCGTCGTATTGCAGCATGACCAGTGCATAAAAAATCACCATCACTACAGCAATAACTGTGGTGGCTAACTTCCCGGAAAGAATGCTAGCTAAGCTATCGTTGAGACGGACGCGGCTGCTAATTTCTCCAGCAAACCGTTGAGCATAAAAACCAACAGGCAATCGCAGGATGTGCCATAGGAAGCGACTGGACATGCCCACAGACAGCTTGATCTTCATCCGACGGAGAAACTGCAACTGTAGTAGTGTCAAAAAACCACTAAGTACGGCGGTGAAAATTATTCCCAAAAGCAGTGGGCGTAGCCAGTCGTCCCTGCCTTGAACTAGAACATTGTCCACAAATACCTGGGAGAACACTGGCATCGCCAGCCCAGGAATCACGAGTAGGAATCCTGCTAGGATGCAATAGGCAAGTACCCCAACGGACCCTTGCAGCCGTTCCCATAGAGCCAGGATAGTGCTAGGTTTGCGTCCACCTGGTTTAAATTCCGAACCTGGTTCTAGAACCAGTACAACACCCGTGTATGCCTCATCAAATTCTTGCAAAGAAACGGTTCGTGGTCCGGTGGCAGGGTCATTGAGATAAACTCTCTCTTTGCTAAATCCTTCTACAACTAGGAAATGATTAAAGTTCCAAAAGACAATATAGGGACAGTACAGTTGCCGCAGGCCATCCAACTCCGTCTTAAAGCCTTTAACCTTCAGTCCGTAGCCCTTAGCAGCGTTCAGGATATTGGTTGCCTTACTCCCGTCCCGCGATACGCCGCACTCTTGACGGAGTTGCGCCAAGGGAACAATCCGACCGTAGTAACCGAGAATGATTCCTAGAGCGGCGGCACCACATTCTACCGCCTCCATTTGGAGAAGAGTGGGGGTACGACGCCGAATGCTCTTAACCTTATGCCGAGCCTGCAGGTTTCGCCACATATTAATCAATGCCACTCCAAGACCTGAGTATGGGAAAGACAAAGGAGATAGGGGCTCGTTCCTCTACAGTGACTCGCACAGAGGTCGTCGTTCCAGGAGACATTTGTAGTCGTGGACCCTTAGAAGAAGACCATAGATAACCGCTAAAGGTTGAGGTGTCCGGCTGCAGTTGGGCGAAAACTTCGAGCTGAGGATCGTGGGACATTAGGCTTTGCACAAGTTCCGAATTGCCCACCAAGCTAGAAGCGCCCTCTCTAGTAACAGGGAAAGCTGAGACACCGGTGACAGCACCGACAATGCCACCAAATCTTTCCCGCTTCACGGTGGTAGGGGTGATTTGCACCTTCATACCCTTTTGCACCTTCTTACCATCTCCAACTGGAAAAAAGGCGACGCTAGCTAGCTTGCCAGATGGTTCCTGCGCCTCTATGGAGCCTAGGCGGAACCCCGGACTTAAGATTTGCCCAGGAGTTGCAGTAATTTCTAGAATGCGTCCTGAGTACTTACTGATAATTTGACTGTCTTTAGATTGCAGTTCTAATTGACCTATGGTCCTTTGCACCTCCTGAATCTGATTTTGCCGGGTAGTTGAAGATGCAAAATTTTGTTCAGCTAGACTTTTTCCCTTAGTGTCTAATTCTCGCAACTGAGCTTTAAAGTCGGAGATTTGACTGAGGTTCTCCCGGTAAGATTTTTCTGCCTCAACTTGCTTGACGTCCAGTTCCTTCAACTGGTCTTCGAGGTCGGCAATTTTTTTGATGCCATCTAGATAAGTCTGTTCTGCCTCCAGAAGTGCATCACTTGAGATTGCCCCAACAGCCTTCAAACTTCTGCGCCTCTCCAGTCTGTCCTTGAGAGTAGGTGCCAGGGCAAGAGATTCTTGTAGGCGTTGCTTTAGGTTCTGCTGCTCGTGTGCAATAGCACCTATGCCTTTATCCTTGAGAATAGGAGTCAGAGCCTGAGCTTCTTGTATGCGTTGCTGTAAGTTCTGCCGCTGCTGCTGAATCTCCCTTTGTTCCAGTTCGCTGCGTTGACTTTGGAGTGAGCTAGCATCTTGATTTTGGGCTTGTAATTCTGCTAGCTTAGCGCGTTGCTGTTGCAGTTGCTTCTGGATGTCAGCTTTGTCGAGCTTTGCTAGCACCTCTCCTTTTCTAACGAAGTCCCCGACATGTACATTAATCGCTAGCAATTGACCAGAACTGGGCGACTCAACATTCACAACCTTGCTTGGGTAAATGAGCACTCCTTGACCCGTGACAACGATTGGGATTCTGCCCACAATACTCCAGGCCAGTCCTGCTGTTACCAAGGAGCCTAGGGCAACCAAAGGTAGCCATTTCTTGGGACTGACGATTTGCATGATTTGATCTAGCCGTTCAGGGGAAGATGAACGCTCTAGAGCCTCTTTTCGGAATAGATTGCTCTTTTGGGTAACCATTTAATACCATCCCAATTTGAAAAAATCTGCAGCTAGAGGATTGCCTCTAATACTGCCTTTGTTAGCGAAATTAGTTAAAATACCCGCGAAATGCGTTCTTTTAAGGAATGCAAGTCATAAAATATCCGTAAACTGAACAAAAACGTTGAGTTTATAGATGTGCTGCTGAAAAGGGGTTGAACTTAACGCCCCCGAATCTTCTTCAGCATCCACTCAAATCTGGTTCCAGCTAGCGCCATTTGAGCCAAAAAATCGCAACTCAGTTCATTGTCATATTGGCAGTCATCATCCAGCGACTGACCTGTGTCATATCTCAGCCTCCCGTAGCCGAGCCGACTAATTATTCCTTGCTGTTTGTCAGCCAGCAAAACCGCAAGGACTCGATAAAAACGGGCAGCAAAACCCACATCTTGCAGCAGCTTTGCAGCCAATCGCCATCGGGGAATCGACAATACCAGGGAGCTTTCGATCGCCTTCACGGTGGTGATAGACCCAACTACCTCTACAAAGGGTGTTTCTCCAACTATGTCGCCTTTCGATAATCTAGCGAACTCCCGTTCCGAAGTTTCGCTACCTTCCAAGCTCGAAAAGGCACGGGACAAGGAATTGCTATGATCCTCACACACAGAAACTGTCATTTTTCCATCTAGTAGGATATACAGTGCTTCGACAGGTCTTCCTGCTTGAATGAGGACTGTACCAGCGGCAATTCTTTGAGCACTGCCTCCAGAAATCATCCAATCAATATCGCTGTCGTGCAATTCCCCAAAAACAAATAGAATTTCTTTCAACTGAGGCTGACCTAGAACGAGTGTACTATGTCCCACCTGGCTGACTATTCTCTCCAATCTGTCTGCAAGCAAAATCGCACTTGCCCGATAAAGATGGGCAGCAAAACTCACATCCTCTTGCAGTTTTGTTGTTAATTGTTGTTGTGGAACCGACAGTATCAACGACTTTTCGATCGCCTTAACAGTTGTAGAGGACAGAGGAGCCTCTAAAAAAGGCATTTCTCCTACCATCTCACCACTAGATAATCTGGCGATTTCACGCCCCGACATCTCGCCACCTTCTAGGGCAGCGAAGGCGCGACCCAGAGGATTGTTGTTAGGTTGAGAGACGAAAACTGTCAATGCTCCATCTAATAAAATGTAGAGCGCCTCGACAGGTTCTCCTTGACGGATGAGAACTGTTCCGGCGGCAATTTCTTCTCTAGTACCTGTTGCGAGCATCCAGTCAATGTCGTTATTACTAAGTTCCTTTAGTAGGACTTCTGTCATGAGTTAACTCCCTGATATTCAGTAAGAGCGGGAGAGTGTTTTTCGGCTTTGCAAGTGTCCCAATCCCAATGCTATGTATCCCTTCATCCAACTCATAAGACTAACTTTTTGGGTTTATGCAGCCTGTCAAGGGACAAACGCACAAAACCTTGAGGAAGGCAGGAGCGGTGGCAGAGCGGTAGGCAAGTG
The DNA here is from genome assembly GCA_019242465.1 of Chroococcidiopsidaceae cyanobacterium CP_BM_RX_35. The sequence continues at coordinate 4,518 of JAFAVL010000545.1, forward strand.
TTTGCCTTGCCTAGAACTCTAATCTTGTTTAATCCATCGTCCAACCAAGCGCAGACGTTCTCCATCAAATTCTTTTACCCAAGTCAGTGAAAGCTTGGGACGGTTATTCTTGGAATTTCGAGTTAGAGAAATTTCTGACAAAACCTCTGGCTGTGGGAGAGACGCAGAAGAGCTATAAGTCTCTGAGAGTTTCTCTTTCAACATTTTTATTCTCCTAGTTCACGGTTGGTAATTTGGGGCAACTCTACAGTTGTGTTTATTCACTAGGGTGGTTTCTAGATTTTTATGCAGTAGCACGGCGTACCAGACTCTTGAGGAAATAATGAGATGTGACAATCCTAGAACTGCATAAAAAGACAAAAGCTACCCTACTAAGTGAGTGCAAGGCTATGTTTACTCATATCAAAATGACTTAAAAGGTAAAAACTATGAATATCTTTGACCTGCTAATTGGCTCTACCGCGCAACAAGATACTGTAACTTCATTGACTGAACAGCATTCTGATATTCCACCTGCATCTGGACTGCATCAAGCAGTAGCACCTATATCTGTATTGAATTACCTGAGTCTGGCTGCCATCCTACTGGTATTAGCAGGAATGGTAGGAGTAGCTGTTCGAGCTGCTGAACTGAAACTTAAGAAGAAAGCTTCTCAACGTTCTGCCGAATCTGCCCCTGACTGCGTTGATCCAGCTCAAATTGAAATGCTGGAAAGGATATGGAAGATATCTCCTCAGAACGTAGAGGATTGACACTCCTATTTTGAATAGATGTTGCTATAAATTATTCAATTTGAGTTTGGTTTAGGTGAAAGTTGTCCATCCTGTTAATGATGGGTCGCTCTCATGCTCACTGGTTGGCGTTGCTGAATAAACAGTGAATTAGCTGACCAGGGGAATTCTCCAAAATCCTAAATGGTGCATTAATAGTCGTACTGAATATCGTAATATCTCTTGAGGTTTTGAGTAACAAAGAGTTGCTTGATGTAATCTAGCTAGATAATTTCTGAATTTTGAAGTTCATCCGAATCAGCTACAGTCAGATAGTTTTTTATCTTCTGGCAACCTTTCTACTGACTCTTTGATCCCATTTATAATAGTTGTATAGCAAATTTCTGTAACTCTCTCGGTAGCTCTGAATTCCATATTATTTAAGTAAGTTTCTAAACGCTTTTTGGCTTAAAATGACAACCTATAACTTTGCAAGATTCTTGTAAAAGGCGACTCGATGACTATTCAAGTGGTTTGACCAAACAATTCGTAATTCGTAAATTTTGATGAAAACTTTAGTTGTGGGATACAAGCCCGCTAATAAACGAACAAGGTTCGTCGAGACGCGAAGTGCGAGATCTAATAAGTCCAAGTTTTCAAACCCTCAACTTTAGTTGAGGAAACAATTACGAATTACGAATTATCTTAACGCTAGGTCAATGACGATTACTGTAGCAGTAATCGAGTTTTAAAAATGATGTCCAGCGTTAAAGGGCATGGGGAGAACCGGAGTAGGAGTGGGGATAACCGGAGTATGATTGACAAGTCCTGATCCCATCGAGTGAAGTTTGGTTTTTATAGGCTTATGATGGCCTTGACCACCGACAACACATTCTAAGTCTTCAGCAGACAATTCTTCAGACAATTCGTAAGCATCAACGTTCTTGGGTGACATAACTATTCCTTCTTTCTAGTGGTTTTTACGAGCTTTGTTAGCCCTTCAGATTATCATTACGTTGGCTTTTTAATTTGTATGCAAGTGCAACAATCATTGGAATATAAAACTGGATTAAGTGCTTGTTCTCTACGAGCTTTGTGTAAAAAGTCTATTGCTTAGCTTATCTATACGGTAAGGACGCGTTTGATTTCCAGTGGATCGATATTACTTTAAATGAACTATTCGACAGTTTCATCGGTAAAGTTGATTGAACTTTCAAGGGGCTTTCTCAGGCTAACAACTGTTCACAATCTATTTAAGGACACTATATTGTATTAAATCTATTCCTGGTTACTAGAAGTGCATAAAGCAGCAAAGGTCACCCTATAACCGGAACGAAAATTAAGATGCCAAATTGCCCTGTCTCAGTTTCGAGACAGAGCGGTTTATTTAATCTATGGCAAGGAGACGCATCCCCTGTTTAAAGAGTCGATTTAAATTACCAACCCCCGCCATAAACTCCATGATTTGGAAGCTGCTGAGCAATGCTTGCTGGCAGGTTAGTGAGTGTATTTTTTGGGTTTTTGAAATAGTTTGTGGCTACTTTTTGGATCGCTTGGTAAGGGTTATATAACCAACCAGCACCAGATACAACCTCTAATTCCTCACTAGATAATTCGGTAATCGCACTCTTCTTTTCTTCAGACATGATGTCTACTCCTTGTTTTGTTTGGTGTTGTAAGCGTTTTGTTTTACCGCTCTGTTAAATTAATAGGGCAGCCTCTACTTTTTTATGCATTGCTTGGCTATAGCACGCAAAATTTTAAGTCGTTAAGACTGAAAATTGGAAATGCTTGTGCTGTATGCCTTGAATCTGTCAGAACTGAGATCCTGACCTGGCACCCAGGCACGATTTCTGGTAGTGTGAATACCAATCAAGTATTTGTACTCACATCTACCGATGAACTGCCCCCACTGCCTTTCAAGTCAAACCACACAACTAAAAAGCACGACCGAGCTGGGGTACTTGGTGTTTCGGTGTCATGAGTGCAAGCGGACTTTCAACGAACGCACCGGCACTCCCTTCAACTTCATCGAAGTGCCAACCGATATTGTGTTTCAAGTTCTGCTGTGCCCTTCGGGTTCGCAGTCCCCTATGGCGGGAAACCCGCCTTCAGGGCTGACTCATCGACTGCGCTACAAACTAAGCTTTAGGGACATTGCTGAATTCTTTCTGCTGCGAGGGTTTGAGTTGACGCACGAAACGGTACGTGATTGGGAAGAACGCTTTACCCACATTTTTGTTGGCCAGTTGCGAGCTAAACGTCAGGGAAAAGTCGGCAAGATTTGGTTTGTCGATGAGACCTATGTGCGAGTGAAAGGCAAGTGGTGCTATTTGTATCGAGGCATTGATGAAGATGGCAATCTGGTAGATGTGAGGCTGAGTGAAAAACGAGACATGGAAGCAGCTAAAGCGTTCTTTGCTCAAGCGCAACAAATAGCAGAAGAGATACCAGAACGAGTTGTTAGTGATGGACACACCTCCTACCCAAGAGCGATTGCCGAAGAGTTGGGTGCAGAAGTTGAGCATGATAGTGAGAAGCTGCTTAGGTAATCCGATTAAGCAGAGTCATCGAGAGATTAAGCAATGGTATTATCCCACATTAGGATTTGGAGCGTTTGAGAGTGCGAAACGGTTTTGTCAAGCGTTTGATGAGGTGAAGCAAATTTTACGACCGAGAGCAAAAATGGCAGAATTCGTGTCTCTATCAGAGCGAAGAGAATGTTTTTTGACACGAGTGGATGAATTGAAAGAAATATTTCAAGCTGCTTAATAAAAGAAATGAAAAAGGAAAGTTTTGTTGAGAAATAGCTCAGATTTTGTACAAGACTACCCGGAAGTACTGAGACCTAGGACAAACTTGTCCTTTGTTCTTAATTTTAGATAAGTTGGTAAAAATAGGCACTTGAATTTTTGGATGAGCAAATCCTAAGATCTAAAGCTTTATGATAAGAGCCGTTGTTGAATCCTCTTACTCCTTATTCCGTTGAATCGCACCATTCAGCTGCTACAAGTTCAAGACCAACAAGTCGTAGATGCCATCCTGACTGAGGTGACTGATAAGCACCTTGAGGATGCCAGGTATCTTTGGGAGTCGCTCTTGGAAGGCAGCGGTCAAGACGATGAGTATTGGAACTGGGTGGGCAAGAGCCGTCAATCTAAGTTACTCCCTGGCGATGAGTTGTACGCTATTGAGTGTGAGGGCATTACTCAAGGACTGATGATGCTTGATGTATTGAAAAAACGCTGTCAGATTGAATCTCAGTTGCGACGACGATTGGTATACATCAGTGCTTTGGCAACCGCCCCTTGGAACCGATATGTAATCACAATCCCTCCAACTTACAAAGGCGTTGGGGGTAATCTGGTAGATTTTGCAATCGCTCGGAGCCGCCAACTGGGTTATCAAGGCAGAATAGGGTTACATGCCCTTCCAAGTGCGCTAGGATTTTACAGAAAGCTAAGAGTTGGACTGCTCGATTGCGGTCCCGATCCTGAAGAACCTGATAACCTTGTTTATTTCGAGACCTTAAGGATAGACGACCTATGACCCAGTCGATTCCTACTAAGCCAAACTCTACAGAAGATGAAGCTGCTCGTCATCAGCACTTGATGCAACTAATTGAAGCAGAAGACGCTGCTAATGGTGAAGTCGGTTGTGGACGGGATTTGGAAAAGGGGCTTTCAGGATACTTCAGCACTCGTGGGTTTGCTCTTGACGATGAGAAACTGAAGAGTCTGTTGCGGGAGCATTTAGGGCATATTCTGATGGATCCGGATTTTGACTCGATCATAACTCAGATCCAGCGTCAGATTGAGCTTGCACAGGCGCGCCGCTGGAGCGCCAAAGAACAGAACGTTGAGTCTTCAATCGTTCAGGCTCCCAGTGAGTTTTTGAGTTCTGCATTGCCGCCAGGTTCAGCGAACGTCACAGAATATATTCCAACTGAGGAACTTAAAGAACTATTTCAATCACAGATTGCTGATTTTTGCTCTGAAGCCGCTTTAGAGCAGCTCCTTCAGTTGAGTCATCAGATTATCCACAAAGCAGTCCTTCAACCTCGGCATACTTGGTCTAAGCCGATCTGGGTGCTGCGAAGTGAAACACAGATTTACATCGTTCAGGAAACAGGAATTGAAGAGGTGATCGCTAAAGTCAAGACTCAGCATCCTCAAGAAAAGGGCAAATTGGAAGTCATCACAGTTGGAGGCATTCTGGCACCAGATCAGGTGATCTCTCTAGAGACAAACCTGTTATAAAGTTCTTATCCTGAGAGAACGTTCTAGGATCGGAGTCGTCTGGCGACACTGATGCATCACCTCCAAGCGCCGATTATTTAGCGCTTGCTCATCCCAAGGGGCATTGATGAGAAAGTGCCTGAGGCTGTTGTAGGAGCCGTCTATTCTATTTGTCACCAGTTGGCTTAGATTTTTGCGCTGACTCTCACCTAGCAGTCCGCCTAGATAAACACGAAATTCCTGCCGCTGCTTCTGACGCGAAAATACATCATCAAATCGATGACACCAGTTTTCAAAACACTGCGGCATTGCTGCTGCCACTTGCTCTTTCACCTTACGTTGCTCAATCGCGAGACTGACGTAAAATTAAACTCTCGAGTGCATAAGGCAGCAAGGGTCACCCTATTAATCAGTAGAGCGGTTGAGTGAGCGACTGGTGAGACCTTCACGTCTCCACTTCAGTAAGCTGACTTAGATTGTATTGGCTTTGAATAAAGGGTCTGTCTGCAAAGTCAAATTTGTAAGAAATTTGACAAAAATCAAAATTCTGCATAGAAGAAAAAGCGTAACTCTGATAAGTATTCAGAAGCTCAAAATCATTGATTTTATTTGCAGCCACACCCTGGTAGTGGAGTTTGATGAATATATCAGGTTCAAACAAAACGAACCTAATGTTCATTAAAACCCAAAGCTTCTAACCAACTTTGTAAACACTTTCTTAAAAGGAGAAAATCCGATGTCTCAAGAAAACGTGATGAAATTCTATCAAGCAGTTGCACAAGACTCAATCCTGCAACAACAGATGCTAACTGCACCCGATCGCCCCAGTTTAATCAGTACTGCGTTGAAACTCGGCGCAGAAAAAGGCTACAGCTTCACTGAGCAGGAGGTCGAGGATTGGCTGACCACCCCACTCGAGCAATCCGGTTCAGTCGAGTTGTCTGATACAGAGTTGGAGATGGTAGCGGGCGGTAAAGACGCGGGGTCAGCGTTAGCGTCCGCAGCTTTTGGTGGGTTTATTCCTTTCGGAGTGGGTACCGCTATAAATGCAGGACGGGCTATAGCAAATGCCGCTGGCGCAAACGCAGGCTCGTGCGGCATTCTTTCTTCAGGTGGTTCAAATCCTAAAGGTGGTGGTGGTCCTGGTCCGCAAAAATCACTCATCTAAAGTCAACTGAAACGCTATCAGTAGATTCACAACACATATACTTTCATACTTTAACTCTACTGATAGTGTTTCTAGAATTTCTTGCGACACTACCTCAATCCCTGTCAGTTACACAGTTGGGGCGATGAGTCCGGGCATACTCACGACCCCAACTGGGTATGCCCCCATCGGTGAGACCCCTAACCAAAGGTTGAAATAATCATATTTCCTAAACTATGTCTTTTCGTCAAAACCGATAAGTTGAGAGGCAACGATGACCGTAATAAACAGAGCCATAACTCAGTCTGATTTAGCAAATATTGTGGCGCAAGCTCGTTCTCTTTCTGAACGATTGAGCGAGAGACTGATTCAGGGTAACTCACCCAAAAACCAGACATCAACACTGAATGATGAGTGCCTCGATCGCTGGTGTGAAGTTGTCAGTAAAGGAGATTGGGAACAGTTTCGCAAGCGTCTGCAATGGGATGAATTAGACATCAACACGGTACTTCATCGTCTGAGTGCTTCTAGTGTGCCGTTCGCTGAAACGCAGCTACTTCCAAACTGGGCAGCAACGCTTCAGAGAATTATGCAAACCGCCCTGGAGTGGAACCCTGAGAACAAAGAATCTCAACTCCTACCTAGCGTCACTGATCCACAAAATCCGCTGCCCTTTGAAGATCTATTTTTGCCAGCACTGCATGTAGCGAATCAACAATTACTCACTCGTTTAAGTTCTAAGACATCCTTAAAACTGCTTTCAGAATCTGCTTACGGATCGCTTCTGCGCCATCTTCTCTGTAAGCTAATTAACCTTTGCGAACAAACGTTGGATGTTGAATTTTCTCAGTTCCGTCCATTTGGCTATCGCATTCTTCTTTTAGGAAGCAGAATCGATCTGGCATCCACAGATACTCAGTATCGAGCATTTGTACAGCTACTATTACAAGAAGGAATGCTCAACTTCTTCCAGAAATATCCTGTTTTGGGCAGACTACTCGCGACCCAAATCAATTTTTGGGTAGAAGCAACAGCAGAATTTTTGCAGCGTTTAGAAGCCGATCATCTCGTCATCCAGCAGGTATTTCAACCGCAGCAAAGCGACTTCACGTTAGATTTGGGAACAGTCACGGAAATCGAACCCCACCTCTCTGATCCTCATCATCAAGGGCGTAGCGTCATTGCGCTTACGTTTGCATCAGGGCTAAAGCTTGTCTATAAACCGAAGAACTTAGGTTTAGAAGTTGCTTATAACCAGCTTTTAGATTGGTGCAATCAGCATGGTGTACCTTTACCGTTGCGAGTTCTCAAGGTGCTCAATCGCCAAACTTACGGTTGGGTGGAATATGTAGAGCAGTTGCCTTGCGAAAATGAGGCAGCCGCGAAGCGCTTCTATCAGCGTTCAGGAATGTTGCTATGTCTGTTGCATGTTCTGGGAACCAGCGATTGTCACCACGAGAATTTAATTGCCAGTGGTGAACACTTGATGCTAGTTGACTTGGAAACGTTGATGCATCCTGAAGCTTTATCGCTTCAGGATACACCCGAAGCCACTATTCTGAGGCTGATTTATCAAAAGTTTTGGGATTCAGTGCTTCGCACTGGACTGCTGCCCCGCTGGCATTTCAATGGTCGAGTCGCCTACGACATCAGCGGACTAGGAAGCGTTGACCCGCAATCGATGCCACGGCAGGTTCCTGATTGGAAATCGGTCAATCGAGACGACATGCACCGGGGATATAAAGACATCATGATGCCCGTAGCAAAAAACATCGCCATTTTGAATGGTGTCGCGTTATCTCCGAATCACTATCTTGAAGAATTGATTGAGGGATTTGAGCAATTCTATCGCTTCTTGATCCAACACCAGCAGGCGTTGTTGTCCTCTCCGATTCTAACGGCACTGCAAGGTCAGCCAGTGAGGTTCTTATTCCGACCCACAGACGTTTATGCCACCGTTTTACAACACGTATTGTCTCCTAAATTTCTCCAAGATGGAGTTGCTCGAAGTATAGAACTCAATATTCTCGCTCGTGCATTTCTAACCAGCCAGGACAAACCGAATGCTTGGTCGATTTTTCATGAAGAGTTGAGGGCGATGGAGCAATCCGATATTCCATACTTTTTAACTCATTCTGATAGTACGACCCTAGAGATCAGACAAGGACAGCCAGCGATCGCGCATTATTTTGAAGCACCCAGCTATAGTCAAGTCATTACCCGTCTACAAAAGCTGGATGACTCCGATCGATTTCAACAAATCAAGCTGATTCGAGAATCGTTTACTGCCAGAGAGGCGCGATCACCCGAAAGTAGCCAGCTTAGTCCTTATGTAAACCTAAAATCAGATGATGCCTTAACTTACAGTCCTTTAACCCGTAAACAGTTGCTATCTGCTGCTGGCGCTATTGCCGAAAAGATCCAGGCTCATGCTATCCAACAATCCGACGGCAGTGTTTACTGGATTAGTCTTGACTATATTGCTCAGACTGAAAGGTTTCAACTCCAACCCTTGGAGATGAGTCTTTACAATGGCAATTGTGGCATCGCCCTGTTTCTGGCAGCATTGGACTACATCAGAGGCACCCACCAGTTTCGCCACTTAACGTTAGGTGCTGTGCAAAACCTGCACAGAATTCTGCAAACGGTCGATACCCAGTTTAGAACCAGATTGGCTGAGAGAACGGGGATTGGGGGCATTACTGGACTCGGTTCAATCCTTTATGCTTTGGTTAGAATCAACCAGTTTCTAGCCGCTAGTCCTGCTAGAACATCAGACTTGACAAACCCACCAGGTGAAGCGGAATCAACCCTCATCCAGGATGCCCAGATGATCGCTCAACTCTTTACCCGCGAACTGGTTGCAACGGATCGCCAGTTTGATTTGATGAGCGGATCGGCGGGGGCAATCTTGGGACTGCTAACGCTTTACCAAGCCACCCAGGATCGCAGAGTATTAGATAAAGCGATTCTCTGTGGACAGCATTTATTAGAGCATCGCACAAGTAGTAACGGTCTCCCTAGAGCCTGGAAAAGTTTTGCCGATCGCCCCTTAACAGGTTTTTCTCACGGAGCCGCAGGTATTGCCTATGCTTTGTTACGGCTTTATGCAGTAACTCAAAATAGCGATTACTTAGCAGCAGCTATGGAAGGTATTGAGTATGAGCGTAGTGTCTTCTTGCCTACTGCCGCCAACTGGTCCGACTTCCGTTCTTCCACGCAGCAGCAAGAAGCATCGCAATTGATGATCAGTTGGTGTAATGGGGCTGCTGGCATTGGCTTAGGTCGGTTGGGCGGTTTATCGCTGTTGGCAACAGATACTATCTACGAGGATATAGAGACCGCATTGCAGACAACGCAAAGATATGGTTTGGACTCTGTAGACCAACTCTGCTGCGGCAATTTTGGTCGGATTGAATTGCTATTGGTGGCAGCTCAAAAACTATCCCGTCCTGAATTGCTTAAATTAGCCAAACAACAAGCGGCTTGGAGCGTCGCCAGAGCAAAACATGCGGGAGGATATTCCCTGACTCCTAATGCCTCTGAGCCGATGTTTAGCCCTAATTTCTTTGCGGGAACTGCTGGTATTGGCTATGAGTTACTGCGGTTGGGGTCTCCCGAAGCATTGCCTTCAGTCTTGCTATTGGAATAACGCTATACACCCATAAGGAGAAATCTATGTACAAGCTAGAACGTTTAGACAATGCATTTACCGCCTGCATTTATCAGCACCTGACCTTTCCACTATTTCGTCCCCTATTACAGGTTCTCAAACCACAAAGTTCTATTGTGGCAATTGGAGCTTCTGACTCGAATCAACCCATTGGTTTGGCACTAGCCGAGATTCAGCCTGACCAGCAATCCTGTAAGGTGCTTTCGATTTTTGTGAAACCACATTATCGCCAGCAAGGAATTGGTAGCGCTCTTTTGCAGAGACTAGAGACAGAATTACGTCTGTGTAATTGCATTAGTGCTGAGTTAGTCTATATCACAAGTAATTCCACCACACCTATCTTTGAACGTTTGCTACAAAATTGCCATTGGTCAGCTCCCGAACCTCGAATGCTAGTAGGCAAATCAACTTGTACCAGTATCGCCAACGCGCCCTGGATGAAGCGGACAAGCCTACCTGCGGCGTATAGTCTATTTCCGTGGCAAGAAATTAGCCCAGCAGAGCGAATAGCGCTTCAGCAACAGCAGCAAACTAATCCTAAGATTCCACCGATGTTAATGCCATTTCAGCACGAGCAGAGCCTTGAACCCTTGAATAGTTTAGGTCTGCGTTATCAGGGGGAGGTCGTTGGCTGGATTATTACCCATCGCCTTGACCCTGATACCATTCGCTACACCGCTGGATTTGTTAGACCCGATCTGCAAAAGTTGGGGCGATTCATTTCGCTCCTTGCTAACGCGATTCAAATTCAGATCGATGCCAAAATTCCCTTTGGTATTTGGACAACTCCACTTGAATTTCCTGGCATGGTTCATTTTACCAAAAATCGGATGGCACCCTACCTAATTTCGCTGGAGGAGAGCAGGGTTTCTCATAAATCACTGGTCCAGTTGCTTAGCGAAGGGGATGTTGCCATAGCTTAAATCAATAGACTTCTTGCATAAATGGCAAAGCAATGGCTGATAGATAGTGTAGAGGTGTAAAAAAAACTGATTTTTGCAAGAACTCTAGTTGTACAATCCTACCCCGCATAACTTTAATCTACCTGACGTAGTTATATTTAGAAGCCTGAACACATGCACTAGTTCAACAACGGAGCCCAATCCATGAACTCCTACATTCCCTTTGAAACGGCACTTGAGATCCTCGCAATCGCCCATATAAGTTCAGTGACGCTGCTACTTGCGGCTTCCAGCTTTTGTTTAGCAGTCATTGAAACTCTTGAAGAAGCTAATGATTAATAGCCATTTTTTGAAGTTACGCTCTTCCCAGGTGGAAGATTGCAGTCCTCGTCACTCCGATGAGGACTTCTCTGGTATATTAAACAAATAGTTAAATATTTATGTAATCTATTTGAGCTAAGTCTTTTAATGTAGTAAATATAAAAATATTCTCAAATTATCCACTAGTTTTTATGACTAATTTCTTTTACTATTACTAGTGACATGTTAAGTTACTTTGAACCAATCTTAAGGAATCTTAAACTAGGTAAGAAATTTACAATTCTATTACTCCTAGTCTTTGCTTTGGGAGTTGTCTTTAGCGGTGTTGCTTTAGCCACGGTCCTGAATCGTAATGCCGAAAATGAAATTACCTCAAAAGCTATGATGCTAGTTGGCACAATGAATTCGGTTCGTAATTACACAGATAGTCAAGTTAAGCCAGAGCTGAATAATAAATTAGGAGCTGAGTTTTTACCACAGGTTGTTCCTGCCTATTCCGCGCGAGCAGTCTTTGAAAATCTGCGTGCCGATAAAGCGTTCAGTGATTTTTTCTACAAGGAAGCAACGCTGAATCCCACCAATCTTCGCGATCGCGCTGATGATTTTGAGGCAGCAATTGTACAACGCTTCATTAGAGAAACTAATCTCAAAGAATTGAGAGGATTTCGTTCCCTACCTAGTGGTGATTTCTTCTATATCGCCCGTCCTCTAACGGTCTCTGATTCCAGCTGTCTCGAATGTCACAGTACACCAGATGCTGCCCCTAAAAGCATGATTGAGCGTTATGGAGCAGTTAATGGGTTTGGGTGGAAGCTCAATCAAATTGTCACCGCTCAGATTATCTCTGTCCCTGCCAGTACAGTGTTCCAGAGCGCCCGGCAATCGTTTCTCTTAATCATGGGAATTGTTGCTGGAATTTTTGCCACAGCTATACTCATGGTCAACTTCTGGTTGAAGCGATACGTTGTTCGACCTCTCAACCGCATGGCCCGAGTTGCAGAAGCAGTGAGTATCGGTGATGCAGATGCGGATTTTGAAAGAACATCTAACGATGAAGTGGGTAGCTTAGCTGAAGCCTTTACACGTATGAAGACAAGTTTAGCAATGGCGATGAAAATGCTTGAGAAGTATAGCGGACGTCGCAGTATCGATAGATCACGTTAGCAGACGTTGCCGAAACTCAATAGCTTGTTGCGGATTGGGAATTTCGGCAACTAAAGCTTCGACTAACTGCACAGGAGAGATGTCTGGATATTGAGCCAGAGTCTCTGCAAGCACATACTTTGCTATCGGTCCTATAATCCGGGCAAGTTCTTGCCGACAACGCTCTACGAATGCGGAATTAAGTTGAGCGGCAAAGGGCGCACTCTTCGAGCTGCCTCCGTCAGAACGTTGAGGTGCCGTTA
>JAFAVL010000585.1 GCA_019242465.1 Chroococcidiopsidaceae cyanobacterium CP_BM_RX_35
GGCTCTGAATTCCATGCCTTAGCTGTAGCTCTCAGCATTTGCTGCCTGAGAGCTTGACCTTTTGGCAAGGGTTGAGCAACAGTCGGTAGACGAATGACTTGGGCTGGATGGAAACGCCGCAAAAATATTGGTGTGTAATACTCATCCTCAATCAGAATTGGCCAGCGCCCTTTGAGGCTCCACTGCTCGATCGAGTTAAGAAAGGTAGCTGCATCAGGAACCAGAACAACGCGATCTATAGTAGGAATTTGGGCGCGAAGCTTGGTAATGCGTTTGCCAAGTTGGGTTGCCCAGGTCAGTTGTTCTATAGAGTCAGGCTGGATAAATCGGGGAGTAGGAGTATTGGGTAGCTGGGTGAATTGATTGATAAATATTATGGCAGGAAGGCAGATGAGGCATAGTACCAGAATCCAAAAGGCAGGACGCAAAAATCGGTCCATACAAACTGCTCATCGCTTGCAAACCTAGAACCCGTCTCAATCAACCCAGCCAATGTCAGCATTAGAAAACTTAGTGGGTTCAAAGTTGGGGTGAATCAAATTATATTTAGATTTATTCTCTGCCGACTTTTTGAGAGCATGAGACGCTTGAGGAAGCTTAGAGTTAGCTTCTGACAGTTGTAAGAGTTCTGTTTTAACCTGCTTGAGCTCAGCTTTGATTTGCTCGGCTTGCCTCAACTCTGCTTGGAGCCGATCAAGCGAGGTTTTCTGTTTTTTTAAGTCTGATTGCAAACTAGCAATTCGCTGCTGGTAAGAAGTTTCTTGTTTTTGAGCCGCTTGCAGTGCTGCCTTTAACTCAGTCACCGTTTTTTCCAACTCTGTTGTGGTCGCAATCAGGCGCTGTTCGCTTACAGACACAGTGGTTGCATCTGGTGCTGGAGGTTGGTCAGGCAAAGTTACCTCTAAATCTGATGGTTTTGCTTCCTGCTCCTCTTGCCGCACGGCTTCGGGTTCCGAATCGCGAGGTTTGTCTGCCTCTTGCTTTAGTAAATCCCCTAAACGTCTCCTAGCCATTACTTCCTCCAATACCGCTGGATTTCATCCGCCACGCGACGGTAGTCTGCTGCCGCCTCCCGTGCATTCTTTCCCCGCCACTGAGTAACGGGCAAGCCCTCCAGCGCAGCTTGCTCATGAGCTTTGTAGGCACGTATAAATGCCTCACAAGCGGGAATTCCTAGTTCCTTAAGGGTTTTCTGTGCCTCCTTAGCTTCCCCCCAACGCCGCGAGTCTACTCGTGTCAGCAGCACTCGATGCGCTACCCCCGTTGGTATGACTACTGACTTAACTGTCTCGATCAGGACAGCCAAGTCCATTGGTGCTGGTGGCGTGGGTAGAACTAGATAATCAGCTGCAGGCACCACAGCTGCCAAGGCAGCAGCAGCTAGTGCCGGAGGGGTATCTACGATAACTAAATCGTAGTCTTTAACTTTCCGCAAACCCCCCAACAGTTTTGGATCTGTCTCCTGGGTTAAGTCAAAAGCCATGCTTTGTTCGCTCCGCTCTACCCACCAGGTTGCAGAACCTTGAGGGTCAGCATCAACGAGCAACACACGGTTTCGCTCCGAGAGAGTTGCAGCTAGATTTATTGCTGTCGTCGTCTTACCAACTCCTCCTTTACCGTTCAAGACCACAAGGATCTTCACCTGAGGAGACGGCGACCTTACAGATATCTCTGCTGTTGATTGAGAGGTTTGCAAGTTTATAGCTCTAAACATTTGCTTGTATTCCTTAGTATATCCCGTTATTGTCAACAAAAAAAGTTGACACGCAGTTGAAAAGGTGTGACGGAACACAAAAAATGGCTTAGTATTCCGCTACTTTGTATCAGGGTGTGTTAGAACACTTAGCAAGTCATTGGTTCACCGCCTTTCGAAGGTGATGTCTGCGATGACTGGATTCCGCAGTCGCTATTAACCTTTGGGTTAAAGTGGTTACAGTTGCTAAGCCAACACCCAGTTCAGTGTTCAAAATACTAAAACCGTTGAGCTGTGTAGCATGAGAAGAACTACCAAAAGTCTAGCAAGGCTTCAGAGTGCTAAAGAGATTAAACGACACAAAAGATATAGCAGATGGCAAATCCCTCAAAGCCTAGTTGTTGCCATCTGCTTAACACTTGTTTTTGCTGCAACAGGTATCACTTGGGTGCTGACAAAGAAAGATACTACGCTTGCTGGTGTCCCAGTACCGCTGATTATTAAAGCATTTTCAGACAAAACGGCAGTGACGTATTTTCTAATAGGCAATAAAAGGGCATTTCACGATCGCCTTGAACAAATGGGTCTGAAGGCAGAAATTAAGGCTTTTTATCGACCCCAAATTCATGACGAAATTAAACTAGATCAATATATTCATCAAATCTTTTATAACGACACTGGTTATGTAGGAGATGCCTATTACGTCAATTCTCAGGGGATATTGACCTTGAGGAATCCTGTGGCAACAGTACAGGCTTTCGACAATAACTTTGGTCAGTGGTATGCATTGGCACGTGAAGCGGGGGTAGTTGTTGGCAGTAAACAGGAAAATGGGATTCGGTACGTTATTAGTCCTTCAGGTAGGGAAGCGCCTTATGACGAAGTTGCTGCCGCTTTTTCCCTAGACGAGTTGCGAAACCTGATAGAGGTTAAACGACAAATCGGTTCGTCGCCCTAGAAAAGGGCAGGGGAAGCAGGGTGGACTCGGGGTCCCCTGCCCTCTTCCCCTACTACCTAATCGGCTCTGAACCCTGAAGTTCACAACTTAAAGCTGAGCAGGCAGGGTCTTGGGGTCCTGTGTCAGGTAATTGAGTTTCTTTAAGGCGAGAACTGAGAATTTGCAAGAAATCATCAGACTTT
>JAFAVL010000202.1 GCA_019242465.1 Chroococcidiopsidaceae cyanobacterium CP_BM_RX_35
CTGTAGCTTATGTTACTGTTTTGATTTTATGATGTTATGATTACACAACAAAATACTTAAAAGTAGAGAAGAGTGCGCCATGAGTAGTAATCTCCGGGAACAGCGGAAAAAACTAGCCGAAGCCCATCTTGCCAACATTCAAAAAACTTTACACCATCGTCTGGAAGTAGCAAGAGCCCAAGGGGACGAAAGCTTGATTCGCCAAATAGAAGCAGAATTCAATTACTATAGGTAAACTACCTTATAGCAAGAAGCCTTTGTTGTTGCGGGTCAGGGGTAGAGGAGATAGGAAGCAAGAAGAGAATATCCTCTACCTCTGTGCATATTATCCCCCTGCCCCCTGCTCCCCTGCCTCTTCGGTGAGGGTGGGGAATTCTCAGCAGATTGGTTAAAATCCTTTAAGCCCATCATCAGTCTGTTTGAGAGGGAAGCCTGGATGAAAGCGGAACTGATTACCTTTCTCGCCCATGTCTGGCGAGGTGTGCTGTTAAATATTCGTTGGATGAGTTGGAATCTGTTTCTGGCTTTCATACCTTTAGCTTTAAGTTTTTGGCTCTTTCGGAAGCAGCGATCGCGTTCTTGGCTCTGGTGGCTAGGAGCCTTAGTTTTCTTGGCTTTCTTGCCCAATGCGCCTTACGTGCTGACAGATGTCATTCATCTTATTCAGGAGATCCGTCAACTCAACTCAGTGTGGCTCATTACCCTCGTTGTCATTCCTGGGTATGTCCTGTTTATCCTAGCTGGGTTTGAAGCTTACGTCCTATCCTTAATTAATCTAGATAATTACTTAAACCGTCTGAGACTAGGAAGATGGATGCTGGCAGCTGAGTTACTCTGCCACGTTCTCAGCGCGATTGGTATCTACTTAGGGCGATTTCTACGGTTCAATAGCTGGGATCTGGTTACGGCACCAGATGCTGTAGCTACCGAGGTCATAACAGATTTAGCTGGTAAACGTCCGCTGGTGATTATCGCTATAACTTTTATAGTAGTTACAGGCTTGTACTGGGTTATGAAGCGAGTGAGTTTATCGATTCTCCTACGTAAATCGTAGTTGTACTCTTGATTGCACCATCAGCGATCACAGCAGAGAGTGAGACGTATTTATTCATCATTTTGGTTTCTCTAAAATAAGAACTCAATGCCTATTTGTGGAACCTTTAACAAACTACGTCCACTCTCGTTGCTAACACACCTATCAAGTTGTTACGACACTGCTCATCTACAAATATCTAGTAGATCAGTTTCTTGGTCAATCTACTTAAAGCAGGGTAAAATAACCTACGCTTCACATTCTGCTGAGCCGTTTGATCGACTCGACCGTCATTTGCGTCGCTTTGGGCATCAAATTCCCGCACTTGCTGGTGAGACTAGAGCGCAATTACGGCTAATGTTTGAAACTAACCCAGAGCAGTCTATTTCAAATCCTGAGTATCAAGCTCTCTGCTGGCTAGTCAATCAGAAGTATCTAGACTATGCACAAGTAACTGCGCTAATAGAGGAGTTGGTTAAAGAAGTTGTTGAATCATTTCTGTTAATTGAAGAAGGCAACTATCAATTTGGTACCAAACAGAATACATTGCCAGAACTTTGCAGGCTTGAGGTGCAACCTATACTGGAACATTGTCAAAAGCAATTACTAAGTTGGCAAGCTTTGGGACCGCAAATTTGGTCTCCCTATCAACGTCCTTACTTTTTGAATAAAACTGGTAACCAGCAGCAAGCCGTACTAGCAAAATGGCAAAAATCAGGTTCCATGCTGAAAGGTTTTAGCTTTTACCATCTTGCCGTTTTACTGAATCAAGATACACTACAACTAGCTCAAAGCATACATCCACTTGTAGTAGACGGCGCTGTTTTATTGCACGATCCCCATCCACCTTTTGAGCAACTACCAAAGACGTTTGAGCAATTTTCGATTTCTACCCGTCCTGCTGAAAAAACTTTCTCTAAAACACAGGATGCACAGTTAGAAGAACCGATTTCTAACCCGAAAACTCCTGAGATATCTAATTCTTTAGATAAGAAAAAATATATTATTGTTTGTGTCGATAACAGTTTGGCTGCGTTAAGAGAAGTTAAGTCTTTCTTGACTCAGGCGAGCTTTTCAATTTTTTTAATTGATAATCCGAGTGAAGCTTTAATGCAAATAGTCGCGCTTAATCCTGACCTGATTTTACTTGGTATTGAAATGCCAGAAATTAATGGTTATGAACTATGTCGTCTTGTACGAAATCATCCTCTGTTCAAAGCTAAACCTGTTATTCTTATGACGAAAAATGCATGGATTATAGGTCGAGTAAAAGCGAAACTTGTAGGAGCATCAGGGTATTTGAAGAAGCCTTTTTCTCAGGCAGAATTACTGAAGACTGTGTTCAAGTACTTAGTTTGATAATTTAAATCAAAGTAGAGATAGTTGATTCTTCTGATGCTATTGACAGAATAAGTTAGTAGCCTTTTCCAGGTTAAGTGATTTGAGCTTGCGCTCTTGAGTCGCCGGAGGCAGCTCCGGCGAACCCTTGAGCTTGACTCCAGGGCAATTAATAAATTTGTTAGTTTTGGAAATAATTTTTTTTAGTTCATTGTACTGAGGAATTTGCCCTTTACCATAGTCAGCTTTGGCTTGAATCTCTGGAGGTGCATTTAAAAGTGTTTCTTTAAGCTGCTGCTGTTCTGATACTAATAGTGGGGAAAGATATACTCCAGCACCAGGAATAGCTTTGCTAATGTAAATTATTCTCAAGTTAGGATCATCTTTAACTACATCATATCTCCCGGCTCCAATATCAACTTTTCCTGCCTTCACCAACTCTATAACGTTACTGGGTCTATATTCTGTGCCTACTCGGAGAGATTTTCCGTACAGGGCGTAAATAGGTAAGTAAAAGGTTGGCGCTGACTCGCGGTTTCCTAAAGCAATAGTAGTGTGAGAATCGATATCAGCAATAGACTGAATCTGACTATCGAATCGAACATATAGAGCTGCTCGGTAGTAAGGAGGTTCGTCAGGAAACATTCTGGCGACACCAAGGTAGTGATTAGACTCGGCGTCTATGGAAAATATCGGGGAGCGAGTGAATGCAATGTCCCACTTTTTATGAGCGATGCGGTCTGGGATTTCTTCAAAGGGTGTGTCTTTGTCAATTTTTACCAAGCGTCCCAGTTTTTTTTGTAGGTAAGCTGCTAAAGCATTGTAATCTTCATTTGGGGAAGGACTCACTACGCCGATAATGAGTGGTTTTGCTTGTGATTCCCCATAGCAACTGCCTAAAACCTTGTTTTCACCACTGGCAGGACAAGGGTTAGTTAACTGACGAATTGCCACTGTAGCACCGCTGCTAACTGTAGCTAGAGCTAAGCAAATTAATAACCAGGATGGAAATTTAACTTTGACGAAGCAAAGAGCGTTGCTCCCGGAGGAAGCCTCCGGACGGACGATAAAGCCTGCGGGAGACCCGCAGGCAACGTCCTTGAGAACGTTGACTCGGTTTGGTACAGGAGTTACTGGCACCACATCTACCATTCCGTATAAGTACTCATCCATGTAGATATAGGCTTGTTGATAACTTTCCCAATTCTGAGCAGCGTTAATATCGGAGGTAAAGCTAATTTCGGACTGTAAAGCTTGCCGCGCCACATACATCCCTGCCGCGAGAGGTGGGGGATAAGTTCC
>JAFAVL010000842.1 GCA_019242465.1 Chroococcidiopsidaceae cyanobacterium CP_BM_RX_35
GAGCGTGACTAAAGCCGAGGCTCAGTTGGCAGCATCCCAAGGTGGACTGTCACAAGCCAAAGCTACTGGGGTGCAAACCAACGTAAACCGCGCTCAGTACCAAGCGGCTGTAGCCGCGATCGCGCAATCCCAAGCGAACCTTCATAATACCCAACTACAGCTATCCTACACCAACATCTACGCTCCCACGAGCGGAACGGTGGGTAACAAAAGTGCCCAAGTTGGGGAACGGGTACAGTCAGGGACTCCTTTGATGTCAATCACGCAGGATGATGCGTGGATCGTTGCTAACTTCAAAGAAACCCAGCTTGCCAAGATGCGTATTGGGCAGCCTGTAGAAATCAAGATCGATGCTATTCCTAAACACAACTTTGTTGGTCGTGTAGATGGCTTTTCACCAGGCTCCGGCTCAGCGTTTGCTCTACTACCATCAGATAACGCTACTGGCAACTTTACCAAGATTGTGCAACGCGTCCCGGTGAAAATTGTTTTCGACCCCAATAGCATTCGAGGATATGAATCACGAATTGTTCCTGGGTTGTCAGTTGAACCGAGCGTGAATGTAAAGTAAAGTAAAGTTAATTGTTACTAACAGCTGCTGGCAAGTTCATTGTCCAGGAGGCATTAACAATCATATCATCTAAGGTCGGTAGTTTAATGTATCTGGATCGAATTGGACGAGCTTTTAGCTCTAGAAACTATCGACTTTATTTCGCTGGTCAAGGTCTTTCGATGATCGGAACCTGGATGACACTAATCGCCACCAACTGGTTAGTGCTTCAGTTGACGCATTCAGCTTGGTGGTTGGGCATAGTTGGGTTTGCCAGTCAAATTCCGACTTTCTGTCTAGCTCCCTTCGCCGGAGTGTTAGTAGATAGATGGCCTCGCCATCGCATCTTGATTGTCACCCAGGTTCTAGCGATGCTTCAGTCTTTGGCGCTAGCCTTTCTAGCGTTAACAGGCACAATTAATGTTTGGCAAATCATCGGCTTGAGTTTGTTTCAAGGTTTAATTAACGCTGTCTCTGTACCAGCCCTGCAAGCTTTCGTTAAAGAAATTGTTGAGAAACAAGAAAATTTAGGGAATGCGATCGCGCTCAATGCTTCTCTCATTAGTAGCGCTCGGTTAATTGGACCAGCAATTGGTGGTTTATTAATTGCTACCGTGGGGTCAGGTATGTGCTTCCTGATCGACGGCATTAGCTATATAGCTGTACTTATTGCCTTATTAGCCATGAAGCTCGCTCCTATGAAGGTACCAGTAGAGACTCTTCCTCAATGGCAAAGGCTAAAAGCAGGCTTCTCTTATGCCTTTGGCTTCCCACCAATTCGCTCAATTCTCCTGATGATGGCTTTGCTCGGTTTTATTGGCTTACCATATGTTGTTCTTGCACCGATTTTTGCCACCGACGTGCTTCATGGCGGTGCTGAAACCCTAGGTTTTCTGATGGCAGCTTCAGCAGTGGGAGCTTTAATGGCTAGTATTTACCTGAGTTCTCGGCCTAGCGTATTTGGTTTAGAAAACGTCATTGCACTAGCTCCAAAAATTTGGGGAATTGGCTTTATTGTCTTTTCTCTATCCCATGTTCTTGGGTTTTCTTTAGTCGTGATGGTAGCAATTGGCTTTGGTGTCGTTCTGCAAATTGCGGCATGTAATACATTTATTCAAACGATTGTGGAGGATGATAAGCGAGGTCGAGTTATGAGCTTTTTTAGTATGGCGTTTATGGGAATGGTGCCCTTTGGTAGCTTGTTTTCTGGTTGGTTAGCTAGTCAAATAGGTGCTCCAAATACACTAATCATTAATGGTTTAGTTTGTATTTTGTGTTCCTTCATATTTGCTAAGTATCTGCCAGTATTAACTAGCTTGGTTCGACCAATATATTCCGAAATTGGAATACTTCCTAAGGCACATTCATAAACTTAATCAGATTTCCAAAATAGAGATACAAGGGGTCAAGAGCCCCGCTCTGCCTTCTTGAGAGAATCAATTCATGAAGAATGCCATCAGCACGAGGTCACTTCCATCAGCACTGAGATCAAGGAATTATCGTCTATTCTTTGGTGGACAAGGAATTTCCCTGATTGGGACCTGGATGACGCAACTTGCCACTGTATGGCTAGTCTATCAGTTGACGGACTCAGCCTTCATGCTGGGGATAGTCGGATTCACAAGTCAAATTCCTAGCTTTGTTCTAGCTCCATTTGGGGGTGTTGCTATAGATAGATGGAATACCCATCGAATCTTGGTAACGACTCAAATCTTGGCGATGATCCAGTCATTAGCGTTAGCAATTCTAGCGTTAACTCATACAATCAATATCTGGCAAATTATCGGCTTGAGCCTATTTCAAGGTTTAATTAATGCTTTTGATGCTCCAGCTAGGCAGACTTTTGTCAAGGAGATGGTAGACCGGAAAGAAGATCTGTCAAGCGCGATCGCGCTCAATTCTTCCCTTGTTAATGGGGGGCGATTAGTTGGTCCGGCGATGGCTGGTGTCGTTATTGCCAGAGTGGGAAGTGGTTACTGTTTTCTGATTGATGGTATAAGCTATATTGCAGTAATTGCTGCTCTACTCGCAATGCGGCTCAAGCCTAAGCAGATAGTTGTGCAAACAGCTAATCCCTGGGAAAGAGTGAAAGAGGGATTTAGCTATGCCTTTAGCTTCCCACCCATTCGATCAATCTTGCTTCTGCTGGCATTGTTTAGCCTGATGGCAATGCCTTACGTCATTCTCGTGCCAATCTTTGCTACTAAAGTATTGCACGGTGATGCTCACACTCTAGGTTTTCTTATGGCAGCATCAGGAGTCGGAGCGCTCTGCGGCGGAATTTATCTCAGTACCCGAAAAACTGTACTTGGCTTGGGAAAAATCATTGCTGTTGCCCCAGCAATTTGTGGAGTTGGGATGATTGTTTTTGCTTTGTCCCATTTCCTTTGGCTATCTTTACTCATGTCGCTGTTCATTGGCTTAGGTTCAATTCTTATAATTGCTTCTAGCAACACGGTCATTCAAACAATTGTTGAGGATGATAAACGTGGAAGAGTCATGAGCTTATTTACTATGTCGTTCCTCGGCATGGTGCCTTTTGGCAACTTGTTAGCTGGTGGCTTGGCAAGTAAAATTGGTGCTCCAAGCACATTAATTATTGGTGGCAGCTTCTGTATTATAGGTTCCTTGCTGTTCAGGACACAGCTACCTAGTATTAGACACTTAGTTAAACCAATTTATACAAAAGCTGGTATCCTGCCAAGGTAATATTTATAGTTTGATCCGAGTCTCGAATACAAGATATAACCTCCCTTTTAAACCCTCTATTATTTGAATTTGGAGTCATCTTGTGGCTAAGATAAATGCAAATAAGCAACAACCCCGTAAACCTTCTAGCCAATCCCCTCCCTCTAACGAGCAGGTACCCCTGAAAACCTGGATTGGTTTGATGGGCGCCATGTTGGGCGCATTTATGGCTGTTTTAGATATTCAGATCACTAACTCTTCTCTGCAACAGATTTCCGGGGCAATAGGTGCAACAACAGATGAAGGTTCTTGGATCTCCACTAGCTATCTTGTAGCTGAGATTATAACCATTCCACTAACCGGATGGTTGTCACAGGTGTTTTCTGTGCGGTGGTATCTAGTCGGCAATTCCATCTTGTTTGTGTTGTTTTCTATCTGCTGTGCTTTTGCTTCGAGTCTGGGTGAGATGATTATCTTCCGCGCTGGGCAAGGCTTTACTGGGGGCGTACTCATTCCCATGGCTTTTACCATTGTACTCACAACCTTACCACCAGCTAAACAGCCAATTGGACTAGCAATGTTTTCGGTGACAGCGACCTTTGCCCCCTCGATTGGTCCGACAATTGGAGGTTGGCTGACAGATAACTATGGCTGGGAGTACAATTTCTACTTAAATATCATTCCAGGGATCATACTGATAGCCATAGTCTTATACGCCATTGACCCACAGCCATTGCATCTAAACCGATTGAAGGAAGGTGACTGGTTTGGCATCATCTGTATGGCGCTTGGTCTTGGATCTTTGGAAGTTGTTTTAGAACAAGGGGAGCGCTGGGATTGGTTTGGTTCTCCAGCAATTAGGCAATTGTCCATCATTGCTGTTATTTTTATCACTCTTTTCCTCTGGATTGAGCTGACACGTAAGAAACCTTTTATTAATCTGCGCTTGCTAGTTCGCCGTAATTTTGGCATCGGCAGTATATCCGGTTTGGCACTCGGACTAGGACTATACGGTACGGTATACATTTTGCCCCTGTATCTTGGTCAGATCCAGGGCTACACCCCCCAGCAAATCGGTTTGACGATTATGTGGTCAGGAGTGCCGCAGCTATTCCTCATCCCATTTGTGCCTAGACTCATGCAACGATTTGATGTTCGCTTTCTAGCTGCGGCAGGGTTTAGCATTTTTGCAGTGAGTTGTTTTATGAACTCGAATATGACGCACTTTACAGCAATACAAGAGCTGAAGTGGTCACAGCTAGTTCGGTCTCTAGGACAACCACTGATGATCTTGCCGCTCTCGTCCATCGCTACTGCAAATATTGAGAGAGAACAGGCAGGCTCAGCCTCGAGTTTATTTAATATGATGCGCAACTTGGGTGGTTCATTTGGAATTGCCGCTTTGGATACACTGCTGACTAGACGAGAGCAATTTCACTCCGTACGGATCGGAGATTTTGTGACGTCTTATAGTCCAGAAACTCAACAGCGAATCGATCAGCTAACTCAGTTCTTTGAAAGCCGCGGTAGCGATCCGAGTACTGCCCACAATCAAGCACTGAAACAAATCGCTAATGTTGTCCGTCGTGAAGCCTACGTGATGGCATACAATGATTGCTTCTACTTCATTGGCATCGCGCTGCTTGTGTGCGCTATTGCCCTCTTGTTCTGTAAAAAAGCAAAGGCAGGTGCTAGTGCAGCGGCTCATTAACAAGTGTCAACTCAAATCTCTGTCTTGAAAGAGTTAGCTTTTCTCTCTCACTGCTCTAGTCAGGCGTATTGACACTCCCACCGACAAGTCGGGGGATTCTTCATTCAACCAGTCAACTTGCTTGCTAAACTCTCATCTAACAAGTAGAGGTTGGTCTGTCCTGAAGCGTTCTCTTGAAAAGTTTCCTACGCCGGGGGACCCGTCGCTGTCGTGAACTTTTCGCTGAAGTTTTCCGGTGCCCCCGGATACTGTTTTAACCCTTTAGCTAAGATATTTAGAGCTGCGTTTTCATCCCTATCTAGAACACATCCACAAGGACAAATATGTGTTCTTTGAGAAAGAGCCTTTTTCACAACTTTGCCGCACTGAGAGCATTCTTGAGAAGTATACTGCGGTGGTACGGCAATGACTATCTTGCCAAAGACCTTACCAAAATATTGCAACCACTCAAAAAACTGTGACCAACTAGCGTCACTAATACTTTTAGCTGATCTTCGGTTTCTTATCATATTCCGCACTTGCAAATCCTCGTAGGCAACCACATCGTGAGAGTGGACTACGCACCTTGCTAACTTCACAGCAAAGTCTTGACGCTGCCTGCTGACCTTTAAGTGCTTTCTCCCTAACCTTTTAATCTCTTTCTTACGATTGTTAGAGCCTTTTTTCTTCTTTGATACTCTCCTTTGTTGACGTTTTAAAGCTTTTTCAGATTTACGTAAATGCCGAGGATTGTCTACTTTGTTCCCGTCAGAATCTGTGTAGAAATCAATTAACCCTACGTCTATACCAATGTTGTGTTTGGTAGGAACGCTTTCAACTCGGCGCTCGGCATCTATACAAAACTGAACATAGTAACCGTTAGCACGACGCACTACCCTAACTCTCTTAATCTGTTCTATTTGATAGAAGTGCAAATCCCAAGTGCCAATGAGCTTAAACTCCCCAGCCGCAAATCCATCAATGAAAGTGATATGTTTCCTATCTTGGGCTAATTTCCATCCCGTTGTTTTGTACTCGACGGAACGATTGTTTTTCTGAAACTGAGGATATCCTTTCTTCCCCGGTCTATTAGCCTTGCAGTTAGCAAAAAATCTCTGTATGGCAAATGCAGCACGTTCAGCACTAGCCTGTCTAGCTTGAGAATTTAGCTTATGAGCCCATTCAAATTGTTTAGCTAAGACAGCACAATACTTATTCAAGTCGTAAAGTTTGATGTTTCGGTTGTCCATCCAATACCGCAAAGCCATGTTTCTGACAAACTGGGCTGTGCGGATCATCTCATCGACAATCCAAAACTGAAACTCTTTACCTTTTAACTTGAATTCGTATACTATCATTGTTAAATAGTAGCACTGTTTAGAGCTACTAGTGACACTAAACTTTAAATTTTAGCACAATACTAAGAATGTCAGTACGACAGACCACGCCGCCATTCATGAGCCAGCGCTCTTGGTAGGGTTTCCCTCCGCAGGCGACTGGCGTCCCCGCCGATAAATCGGGGGTCTTCTGGCAGTTAGGATAAAGACAAAGGGATTGCTGGTGCCTCAGACACTCTGTATCGCTCTACTTCGTTAGAGGCAAAACTGAATAAAGCCTGGTGCCCATATTGATCTACATATATAGTTGAACTATGCGGTTCGTATAGGTAGACAATTATCTCATCCAAGTCTAGCTGTTTTTCTATGGGTTGAGAGCCTGAGCTAGATTGCTGGCTTGGGTCACTTTTAGCAGCATCTCTGACTATCCCAGCCACAATGGCAAAAGTATACTTCCTAGATCTGAACCGCTCTGGTCTGAAGGACTGTAAGAGACGAACAACATCACCTGGTTTGATCTCTGAATCCTCTAATCTTGTTTCTGTTTGTCCTAGTTGCATCATGAGGTATATTAGATATCACTCTTGACCTACGCTAAGTTGTTGACCAATACCTAACTGCTGTTTGCTACTCTTAAGCTGTTTCCACGCTTGCTTGATTTGTTTGTACGCTTCCTCAGCAAAAAGTTTACCGCCTGTTTCCAGGTTGGCAATGTAGCTAACTTGCTGTGCAAATTCTTGTAAATTTGCATTGAAGATTAGGTTTTCCGGCTGTACCTGTCCGTAGTAGCGCGAGCGAGGATAGAGAAAATCTTGCTTGTTAGTCACGATCAACCCCCTTGAGTACGATAGAAGCAGGAGTGACAGCAGGTAGCTTGACTTTACAGGTTTGGAACTACTTTTACTCGTATAGCAAATTATAGTATAATATTTTTGGTATTGCTATACGAATATGCCAAAGTTAGAGGACTTGAAAGCGGAATTGTTGTCTCTTCAGTCAGAGCTAGCCCGTATCCAGAGCGAGGGCCGAGTCTTAACAGACTGCTGGATTACCAAGGCAAAACCTGGTGGCAGCAAAAAGCATAAGTATCCTCGGCTTAAATCTAGAAAGCCAATGTTTAATGGCAAGAAGACAGAATACTTAAGTATCCATGGTTCAGCCCTGACAGATGCCGAGGCAGCGATCGCCCGTGGGAAAACCGTTAAGGAACTGAATAAGCGCATCAAAACTATAAGTAAGCAGATTGAATTACTCCAGCGCAATGCCCAAAGTTCAAAGACACTTACCCGGAAAAAGCCTCAAGATTGGTACACACCGCCAGAGATCATCGTCTTGGTCCGTCAGGTGATGGGAGAGATTGACCTTGACCCAGCCAGTAACGAAATTGCTCAACAGTGGGTTCAAGCTAGCAATTACCACACTCAGGCACAGGATGGACTATCTCATCGCTGGTTTGGGCGAGTCTGGTTACACCCAACTCATAATAAGACAGCGAAGTGGATTAATAAGGTTCTGACTGAATATGAATCAGGGCAAGTCTTGGAAGCCATCATACTAGTAAGACCATCAGTTGGCAGCAAGTGGTTTCAAAAACTCACTCGCTTATTTCCGGTGTGTTTCCCTGATGAGCCGATTGCATTCCTTGATGACCAAGGTCAACCGCAGCCTCGGCCTAAGCAAGGCAATGCCATCTTTTATCTAGGTCAGAACATTGAGCAGTTTCAGCAGATTTTTGGCACCGTTGGTAGTGTTAGTAGTCCCAGTGCAAAACTTGACTATAGTCTACGCTCAAGCTGTACGTAAATCTGTGACACTTTTATAATAGGTTGATGATGCGACCGTGTAGAGTTGTGTAATTCAAGGCACAACTTTTTTCCTGCTAGAGCGTGATTAACCTTGATACAAACACTGCGATCGCATTTGTAGCCGAAGGTTCTACTGTTCGCTATCAACTGAGGGCACTTGTTCAAAACCAGCAACTGGTGATGGTGCAAACTGCTTTCGATGAGTTTGTCAACATCATTAAATCTTCAGGTGGGGCTTTGGAGCAGGAAAGAGCAAGTCGATTCCTCAATCGAATCGTGGTCATGCCCGATAATCCTTCAATCGTTGCCCAAGCATTACAGCCAACGCGAAGTTTAGACCACAACGATATAATCATTCTAGGCACGGGCGATCAAATGGGCGTTGTCACGATGACGGCTGATGCAAAAGCGGTTCGAGCCGCCAGCGCCCAAGGCATTGATTTCAAGGTCTATCTTCACCCTCCCTATCCATTAACAGGTAGCTGAATCATGCAAAAAACAGTCCCAGCCCATCTTGCCAGTACTTATCAGTTGCTTGAATGTGCTTTTCCTCAGGGCATCGAAGAGCAGGAGTATCTCCCCCTGTTGTCGATTCTCTATGCGCAAATGTCCGATCGGAGTTTAGCTCAAGTGATTGCTGAGTTTACTGGGAGTGAGTACCATGCTGTTCTCAACGATGTATACCGAGTTGGAGCGGCGGAGACATTTTCATCTGAGGTCCAAGAAGTTCTAAATAGCGTTAAACAGAGATTGATGCCCTGCGATTACGAGAAGTGGCTGATTGAAGGTTAGTCACGTTGATAAATGAAGTTTTTGATCCATCGCTCCTTGAGGGCAATTCTGCTACTAACCTACTCATCTAACCTCTTCTTCTGCTCCTGCTTGACCATAAGAGCAGCCAAAGCGTCAGAAGTTGTCTGCCCAGCTCAACTGAATACTGAAATTGCAGCAATTGTAGCTCGTCCGCAGTTGCGTCGTTCGCGTTGGGGCATTTTAATCCAAACGTTATCTCCTGCTTTAACTATCTACAGCCGTGATGCCCAGCAGTACTTTGTCCCAGCTTCCAATGCCAAGCTACTCACGACAGCGGCTGCCTTACATCATTTAGGTCCCCAGTTTCAGATTCGCACATCTGTTTATGAGCAGGGTGATGCTTTGCGGGTTGTGGGGCGGGGAGATCCAAGCTTGACAGATACCCAACTCACAGAATTGGCACAGCAGCTCAGTCGTCAGGGTATCCGTCAGGTGAGCCAACTAATCGCCGAGGATGATTATTTTCGAGGTGCGGCTATTAACCCCGGTTGGGAATTGGAGGATGTACAGGCGGATTATGGAGCCCCAGTCAATAGTCTAATTCTGAATCAAAATGCTGTGACGTTGATGTTATTCCCTCAAACCCTGGGGCAACCACTGCGAACTGTCTGGGCAGATCCTATCGAAGCAATGCAATGGCAGGTTGAAGATCGCGCGATCACAGTTAAGCCAGACGCACCAACATTTGTTGATGTCAGCCGGAACCTAGGGAAACCAACATTGTTCCTGGAAGGACAACTGAGTGTTAATTCTGCTCCTGAGGCAGTGAGTTTAGCTGTACTTGACCCGGCAGCGCATTTTTTACAGCACTTCCGTACTGCCTTAGCTGTACAGCAGATTGTGACAAAACAGGCAATGGTTGCCACCTCCTCTTCGCTTCGCTCAACTACTGGGCGAGAATTAGCATTTGTTGAATCACCGCCGCTGTCTCAGCTGTTGGTAGAGACGAATCAGAACAGCAATAATCTTTATGCAGAGGCTTTGCTACGAACACTTGGGGCTAAAGCAGGCGATGCATCTACCATGGGGACAACAGAGGAAGTCGGTTTGCACGCAGTCAGTACGACATTAACTGAGTTGGGAGTTGACCCAACTAGCTATGTGCTTGTAGATGGATCGGGACTATCTCGTCATAACTTAGTCAGTCCAGAAGCATTTGTGCAAACTCTCAGAGCGATGGCGCAGTTGCCAGAGGCAGCACTCTATCGAGCTTCTTTACCAGTAGCGGGCATGAGCGGTACCCTCAAAAACCGCTTCCGCAATACAGCTGCTCAAGGCATTCTCCAAGCTAAGACTGGCTCGATGAGTGGGGTTGCTGCTATATCGGGGTATCTTAATACCCCCAACTATGAACCACTGGTATTTAGTATGATAGTGAATCAATCTGACCAATCTGCTACTACACTGAGACAAGCACTCGATGAAATTGTATTGTTGATAACTGAGTTGCATCACTGTTAGTCTTAATTTCTAATTAAGAGGCACTGGCTAAACTAGAGACGAGTATTAGCAGAGGAAAGAAATGCAGGAAATTAGCTTAGTCTGCACCTTGGATGGTGCTGAATATAAAGAATACGAAGTTTTGAGCAACAATCAGCCTTTGGGAGTGATTTCTTGGAATAATGAACGTGACCCATCGATGGGTAGTTGGTATACAACAGCCAGCGATGGTGTTCCCAGATACTTTCATACTCAAGTGGAGGTCGTTGATTTTCTCAAAGGTAACTCTGTAAATTCTTCTACCGAAATTGCTGCTAAGTTGAAGGCTGAAGCACACAAACTTATGGACATTGCCGAAGAAATTGAAGCTACAGGTGACAATCTTGAAGCTTATTGATGATATCCTCCCCCGTTAGACTTGGTAGTCAGCGGGGGGTGGCAATGAATAGCTCCTTGCTCTGCTCTAGCTGATTTCTAATAATGATCTTCCTCTTCGTACTCTGGAGCCTTAGTTTTTTTGGGAATATTGACTGGTTTAGGGTCATCCCAAGCATCACCCTCTAGCTCGTCGTCGTACTTTTGCCCAACTTCAGGCTCAACCTCAGCATACCTTGGTGGCTCTTGATACCGAGGTCGCATCGGCTCCTCACTCCATTCTGCTTCATCTTCTTCGTATTGCATTGCTCGCTGCCGACGTATTTGTCTGGGTGGAGGCTGTAGTTCTTCAAATTCTTCCTCCTCCCAGGCTTCCTGAACTGCGGATTGAGTGTTCCGCAAGGGCTGGGATCTGGGCGTTTGTAGAGGCACGCCACTGGGTAACTGGTTTGCTGGTCTAGCAATAGGAGGAGAGTAAAGTTCTTCTTCATCGCGCTCCCAAGGCGCTTTGCCAATGCCAATGCGCTCCAGAACACCGAGCGTTAATTGGTTGAGTCGTTGTTCTGCTCCCTCAAACACAATCAACCGATTTGGACCGCTACTCACAATTTCTTCTATCGGCAGCTCGTAGGTACTCAGCAGTTGCTGAGGAATTTGTGGCAGACCAAAAGTAGCAATGATCAAGGAGGAAACCTTACCGTTCTCTTCGCTGAACTGGAAACCCCGCACGCGTCCCAAGAGTTCACCTGTCTCAGTGATGACTTCGCTACTAATTAAGCTACTGTAAGCTTCAACGTCGATATCTTCTATCACATCTTCGTCATCTACAAGGATAACGTCTCCAATCTCGCGAATGCTACTAAGAAACATGTAGCGTGGCACACTACCGATGGCGAGCAGGTTGTCTCGCAAACTTAGAGCTACAACCTCCCGCTGGTCAATATCCACCCATAGCTGACTGATCACTCCTAACCGCTTGCCGTTGTTGCGGGCGATCACCTGAGTGTTCAAGATGTCGGAGCGTTTAA
>JAFAVL010000503.1 GCA_019242465.1 Chroococcidiopsidaceae cyanobacterium CP_BM_RX_35
AAGATATCTACAAATGCTAAATTTATACAAGCTACATTGAAAAAGCGTATTGAGGCTGTTGAGAAAAGATATCATCTCAATGTCATGGATACTGTTATTTATGAAAGAGATGATCTAGCGAAGTGTGCAGAACAAGTTCAGCTTGTAGGAGATATGGAGATAGCCGATCCAAGGTCTGTACTTGATTTCAAACCAGATTCAACCTCCACTCAAGAATTTGAGTTACTGGCAACGGAAGTCTTACAAAAAATAGGAATGGCTGTATGAAATTATCAACTTCGCTTGTAGCTGTTAAAAAAATTATCTCTAACACACCTCGTTCAAATTTTGCCAACGATCAGATAGAACAGATCGCTAAGCTGATTTTACAAGCTGAGGGAGTTATTAACCCTGTCGTCCTTTGCAGAACAAGTTTGGAGTCATATGAGGTAGTTGATGGAGATTTTGAGTATTATGCTGCTGCTAGAGCCAGGGAGATAGATCCTCGTAAAGGTGAGATGATTGGGGCATTCATTATCGAACCTGAGAATGAAGAGAGTATCAAGGAGCAAGTTAAAGCTCTCAGGAAGCCAAAGCTTGCTATTCCAGACAACGGAAAGTCTGAATTAGATAGTGTTGAAGCCAGCCTAAAAAATAGGGCATCCCAATTTACTAGCATAGACTTTCGTCTAACAAACCTTGAATCAAGGCTTGAAAATCGGATTAGGGAATTACAGGCTGAGCAGAAGCGAGAAACACAGAATATGGATGATAGACTAAAAAATATTGAAAGCCTAATTCCTAAATCGATTGGACCACTAGAAGTATTTAACACTTTAAGCTCATCTCAACTTGTTTTAAGGCTTAAACGCGCCAGTGTAACTGGCAAGAAAGCTGAAAAAATTATTCAAAGTATAGAAAGCCAACGTCAGCAGCAGCCATTCGAGTCTCTTAGTGATGTTGTAAAACGGGTTAATGGTCTGAGTGATAAGGGAATGGTGACGATCATTGATAGCTGGTCGCAAATTTCGTTTAAGTGAGTCGTGCCTAGCAGCTATAACAGTTGCTTCAATCGACAACAACAAAAGAGACAAAGTAATGAATATGCTATCCAGATACCATTAACCCTATGCTGGTTTTACGAATTATTTGGGCTAATGGCTTGTGGTAGGATCTCTGGAAGAAACAATCAGATATCGGCGATTTTAATTGCCCATTTACCTGATCTTATATCTTGCACCTAAAAAATTGGAAGTCAAAACCAAGACCAAGTATGAATTCACGCATTTGTTCAAGGTTGAGTAAAAACAAGAACAGTAGTAATTCTGGAAAGCATACTTGAAGTGCGCGTTGTGCCGCTTCGCCCCAATCAGGTAAATTAGCCGGGTTCGATAAGTATGCCCAGTGCGCTAAAATATAAGCAATCAGGTATAGAATTAGCCAACGATAAACACCTAAAAGGGTTCCTTGACCAAATCGATGCAATCCAAATCTATGTTTGGCGGTCTTAAACCAACCCTCAATCTGCCAACGGCGTTTACCCCACCAATTGATAGTGCTAGCTTTGAGGGGTTTAGTAGCTAGAACAAACCGTTTTTCCAACTTGCCATTATGACGTTTGAGATAGTACCAAGACACTGTAACGGGAAACTTTAAACCTACGAAAAGTACTTGCTGTCCCCGTCTGTGTAAATGTCTCAGATATCGCCCATCGACTAATTTACGGTCAAGACGCACTCCAACGATTGCGTGATATTTGAGCTGGCGTATACTATGGAGAAACTCAATACTTCCGAACGCAGTATCTGCCAAAATCATGACCTTGAAATGTTTGGTTAATGCCTGAGGTAAACACTTGATTAGCTTTAATCCCAGGCGTGCAGGTGAGGGAGTTCGTTTTCCTCTCCATACACGAAAACTCCAAGGTACAGCCAGTGACCAACAACCAAGTAGACCATGACCAAATGTAGTCCTCGTTTTCCGTTGTAAACTGTGATTAAATCCTTAAAACCCTGAAATTTTCCGAATTTTTCTAGGGTTGTTAGATCAACGATGACTTGTAAAAACGGTTTGCGTCCCTTGGGACACTCAGACAAAATCTCTTTCAGGACACAAACACGGGTTGCACGAATGGCGCTACGGATTGACCAATGTAGATATTAAGAAATCGACTTAGGGCACTAGCGGACTTAATTTTACTGTATTGCGGTAGAGGATAACCTTGAGCCGACAAGAATAATCCCAACATTGCTTTTAGGTTTTCTCGTTGGTAGACAGAAGGCATCAGCGACAGCAGGGCATACACTAATTGTTGAGCGAAGCGCAAGAATTGATTTCATACAAATAAGTAGTTCTGCCGTTACTAGTTGTCAGCAGGGGAAAGCACTCTTATGACCATCTGTTTGTAGTTAAGCTCTGTAAGCCTGAAGCGACTTAAAGTTGTTGCTGATGGTTGACCCCATAAGCTTGATAAATGTGTTTCGTAGTGCCACGCTAAAAGGATGATGCAACTCACCCATTTTTCCTGACCGCAAGGACTGCTCAACAATCGACTTCATGCGAGGAAAGCGCAGGGACTCATACTGTTGGAAAGCGGCTTTTGGGTCTGCTTGCTCTTTGAAACACTTAGCGACAACAAAGGCATCCTCTAATGCTGTACATGCTCCCTGTCCCATAGTTGGCAGCATTGGATGTGCCGCATCACCCAGCAGCGT
>JAFAVL010000569.1 GCA_019242465.1 Chroococcidiopsidaceae cyanobacterium CP_BM_RX_35
ATCGGCTACCTGGATATCGTCAACTGCAATATGTTCCTGGCATCAGTAATCTACCAAGGCAAACGACAAAAAGACTTACAAAGGATCTATCTAAACAGGCTTATCAGAGTTTAGTTCGGATTTGGGAAGATCCAGAAATAGC
Organism: Chroococcidiopsidaceae cyanobacterium CP_BM_RX_35; assembly: GCA_019242465.1. The sequence goes on from JAFAVL010000569.1 coordinate 143, forward strand.
TGAGATTGTAACACAACTTGCCCAAAGTTTTCGAGACGCATTAGCAGCTGAATTACAGAAAAAACACAATACACAAGAAATTGAAGAAATACTGATTGATATGCTTGAGGAAATCAAAATTAATTATGTTAGAGAGATCACGGAAGCTAAAATTGAACAAATTGTAGATGAAGCAGAGCAGCTTCATCGCAGAGTCAAAACTTAAAGTCAAAGTCTAGAGTGGTAACGGATCCTCTTTCAAAATAGTTGGTTAAGCCAGAAAAAAGAACGGATAAAATTATAAGCAATTCCTTTATCAAGGAGTTTTCTGTCCTCATTTGGTTGTTGCACCGCACTCTTTATTGGTTAGCAGTTCGGCTAGCTCTTGCTTCAACTCCTCCAGCAATTGAGAGAACTGATTTGTTAATCGCGTTTCCTGGCTCCCCTGACTTGCTAACAAGCTTTCAATGGCTTGTGCGACCTTCGAAGCTTTTACAGAGCCAAACGTTCCCAATCCGCCTGCTAGTTTGTGCGCTTGTGTTCGCGCGGCTATCTGTTGCTGCAAACTGAATTTGCCTGCTTCAAGTGCTCGCTGTGCTGCTACCAACACAGCTATTCGTTGCTCTAGCGATAGGCGAAATCGCTCTGTAATTTTGTGAATTGCTGCCCTCCCCCGCTGCTCTCGAACGTCCCAATCATCGTCCGAATCCTCTGCCAAAACTGGTTGTGAGACAATTCCTTGCTCCTCTCTTGCCATCTTTGTGTCAGAGCGGTCCGGTATTCTCCTATCCTCTGTTGATGCTGCTTTTAACCGATACCCCAACCCATAAACGGTCTCAATTAAGTCAGTAACCATACAAGCAGACTTCAACCGCTGTCGCAAGTCTTTGATCAAATTGGTGACAGAACCTTCAACGGGGGGTTCCTCAATCGACCACAGGTGATCAATGATGACACTGCGACTTAGGATGTGTCGGGGGTGACGGAGAAATAGTTCTAGCAGACTGTATTCTTTGGCGCGGAGGTGAATTACTTTCTGATTGTAAGTGACCTGAACTAAAGCAGGATCAAGGCAAAGTGATCCCCAAGTCAATACTGGAGATGATGAAGCATTTCCACCGCGACGCAAAAGGGCTCGCACTCTTGCTAGTAACTGGGAGGAATCACAAGACTTAGCTACATAGTCATCAGCACCAGCATCCAGTCCGGCAATGACATCCTCGTTTGAGTCTTTCACGGTTAGCATCAGAATTGGAGTTTGACAGCCCTGAGCGCGTAGCCGACGACAAACTTCAATCCCGTTTAATGTTGGAAGCAAAACGTCTAAAAGGATCAGATCGTAACTCCATTGAGTTGCCATCTCCAACCCTACCGCTCCATCTTCGATCGCATCAACTGCATAACGATAGGTAGAGAGCGTAGCTGAAAGCAAGTTACTAATATGTTGCTCGTCTTCTATAATAAGAATTTTCATGACACAATCTCCTCGGTAAACCTTTGCTTTACCTGGAATCAGAGCTTATGGAGGATACCTTGGCTAGTATCCTCTCACTGCGCTACAGAGTATACCTTATCGAAAAGACTTTCCCAAGCGTTAGAATTTATCCAGCTTTATATCAAGTATGTACAAACAAAGCATAATGTATTTTGTTACCACAAAACATCGTGTTTAAAAGTATCAAAAAGCACGAAATTTTTCCTTAAGTACTTTAATTCCTTCAACTACTGGACTCGCCCCTGCCCTAATTTCACGTGTCGCTGAAAGATCAGAAAGTTTTTGCAACACAACTCAAAACGGTATGAGGATCAAAAAATCAAAAAATCAGTGCCAAACTCAAACCATTCATCCTCAACTTCAGAGGATGTCCGAGAAGTATAGAAGGTGACTCCAGCACGTTAAGAGATAATAGGAGTCATGAGGCGGAAACTCTATCCAACTGATGTCACAGACAAACAATGGGCAATGCTTGCACCACTCATTCCTGTAGCAAAAACTCGAGGTCGTCCACGGAGAGTAAATCTACGCGAAGTGGTCAATGGAATCTTCTATATTCTATATGGTGGTTGCACTTGGTGCATGATGCCACACGACTTTCCAGCTTGAAAAACTGTCTATCATTACTTCCGCTTGTGGCGCATCTGTAGAGTGTGGCAGCAGATGAATCCAACATTGCGAGAGAAAGTCCGTCAACAAATCGGTCGGCAACCAACTCCAAATGCTGCCATCGTTGATAGCCAATCGCTCAAGACCACTGAAGTGGCTCATGAAGTCGGATATGACGGAGCTAAATTCGTCAAAGGGCACAAGCGCCATGTGCTCGTCGATACTCTAGGACTACTGCTGCAAGTCGTAGTCAGTGCTGCCAACATGAGCGAAAAAGCTGGTGCACTATTGATTTTGGAGAAAATTGTCGGTCAGTTCCCACGGCTGCTCAAGGTTTTTGCAGACGGAGGTTATGAGGGTAAAGACTTTGCTCAAAAAGTCAAAGATGAACATCACTTAGACTTA
>JAFAVL010000193.1 GCA_019242465.1 Chroococcidiopsidaceae cyanobacterium CP_BM_RX_35
AGGGTGCCAAGGTCTTGCAGCGCTCCACTGCTATAGAGGAAGGCATGGGAGTCAGCACTGCTGGTATCTGAGAAGCCCACGACCTGACCAGAGTTGTTGATCCCGTAGGCTTCACTGTTACTACCACCGAGGGTGCCAAGGTCTTGCAGCGCTCCACTGCTATAGAGGAAGGCATGGGAGTCAGCACTGCTGGTATCTGAGAAGCCGACCACCTGACCAGAGGTATTGATCCCGTAGGCGTAGCTGCTGCCGCCACCAAGCGTGCCGAGGTCTTGCAGCGCTCCACTGCTATAGAGGAAGGCGTTAAGGTCTCCACTAGCAGTGCTAGCACCACCAACTATCTGACCAGAGGCGTTGATGCTACGGGCTTCACTGAAACTGCCGCCAAAGGTGCCGAGGTCTTGCAGCGCTCCGTTGCTGTAGAGAAAGGCATTACGTACCCCATTGATATTATCTGAGGAGCCAACTACCTGACCAGAGTTGTTAACACCGTAGGCATAGCTATTACTACCACCAAGCGTGCCGAGGTTTTGCCTTGTCCCAGTGTAGAGAAAAGCGTTAGCGTTACCACTGCTAGTGTCTGCACTGCCGACGACTTGACCGGAGTTGTTGATCCTGTAAGCAGCGCTACTACTGCCGCCGAAAGTGCCCAGATCAGTAATGGCGTAACTGCCGAAGCCAGCGGCAGCAGCCGATGGAGCTGTGGCTAGAGCTAGGACTGCGAGGGGAGCCATCCCTAAAGCGACTTTGAAAGAGTTGATGGATTTCATGTTTAATTTCTGAGGCAAGTGAGCAGTAGTACTTAGAGCCCAGTACTGCGACCAGGAAAACCAGCTACGTCAAAGTATTTAGCTGAGCCCACTGTTTGGTATTTGAGGATTGTCCTCAATCCGTTAGCGGCTGGGAAAGATGACAGAGTTGTGGAGGTGGAGGCTACTGTGTTTGGTCCTCCTACTAGAGCTTCAGTGATAGCGCGACCTACCAAAGTGCCTTGCTTATCTGGAGGCGGGTTGAGACCCAAAATGTTAGCGATTGTCAAGGGCACATCCACATTACTGACTGGAGCCCGATCCACAAAACCTTGCTTAAAGTCAGGTCCCAGAGCTGCCATATAGTTGAAGGTATCAGCACGGCTAAAGGTTCCGTGCATTCCCTGCCCTTGCTGTAGTCCGGTGTCAGCAACCTCAACGCTACAGGCTAGAGGATTGTCACAGCCGATATGGAAGGTCCGAAAGTTAACAGCGATCGCTGGAGTCGGCGTGCGCGATGAACCCTGCAAGTTAATGGTACTCAGAGGTAGAGTACCTGGGATAGAACCCAAAGCACCATCAACAAATAGACCGCTGATGTAATCTTGTTGGAGTAGTAAATTTACGATGCGCGGGGCTAGAGTCTGTCGGTTACTCGAATTAGGAAGATAGATTAAATCTGAGCCACCATTAGCAGCAATGACGACATCTGGATTGTTGGGGTCGTTACCAATCAATCCATCACCCGAAGCAGGACGGGGGATTGTGCCGGAACCTGGAGTTACCAATTGGTTCTTTTGATCTGGGTCGTACAGAGGTAGACCTAACCCTTTAGCTATATCTATGGCAAGAAAGCCTGCGGGTAGGAATCCTTGGTTGACGCTTGGATAAGTCAGCGAGGCAGCATAACTGGTAGCACTCTGCTTACTAATGGTGTTGAACCCATGATCGGCTGTTACAAATACGTCAGTTGTTGTGTCCAACCCTAAACTCTTCAAGGTTGTGAGAATTTGGTTAAGGTTGTTATCAGCATTTTGTACACCTGCCTTGGAAGTAGGACCATTAATCCCTGGGGTGAGAGAATTGAGGCTGTCTCCTTGATTATGCTGGGTTCCATCTGGATCTCGCGACCAATACACAACAACAAAAGGCTTATTGCGGCTCTGAAACAGAGGAAGAACTGCCTTTGTGAGGCTATTTACAAAGTATTGCTGCTGAGTGAGGTTAGCAACTTGGGTTCCAGGAGTTGTGTTGTTACCTGAGAAGCCATTACTTTGCTGGGAAGTACTTGAGGCTCCGTTGGTTCTATCTGGTGCTGTAGTAGGTAAATTAGCGGCGCTCAGGTATGTGGTGACATCGCTATTCAGTGGCACCCCACCAGTTCTACCTGTGGAGTCATCAATGACAATTGTGGTTGGAGGAGGGACAACACCATTAGACCGATTTCCCTGTGTGACATCTTGAATCAGGGCAGGTCCAACTTTCCCCACTGCTGCAGTGCTAAACCCGTTAGCGCGAGCTACAGCGAGTAGAGTTTCTTCATTCAGGTAGTTGCCACTGAAGTGGTCGTCTAAATCAGCTAGAACAGCGTCATTTTCAACGAAGGGGGTAACACTGTTCCCGGCTCCACCGTTAGGGACAGGAAAACCAGCATAAATTGTATTGCTGAAGTCACCGTTATCACCTAGGTAATGCCCCGTAGCGATCGCCGCACCATTGGCCGTGGTGAAAGTAGGGAACAAGGCATGACTGTTGGGAAAACTCACCCCTTGCTGACCGACACCATAAAGTGCAGGTGTATCACTTGCATTCACAGAACTAGGACGCAAACCATCAGCCACAAAGATAATAGCATTACGCGGTGATGAAGATTGCGCTACTGATTTACTGACTGGAAACAGCCTGCTAATTAGGATAAAAGCAACTAAAGCACTTAAAAAGACAACGAAAAGTCTCTGCCGTCGCCTTAGTGATTGAAAGAAGTTGATAGCACTAGCTGCTACTTGGCTACGGCTGCCAGGTGGAGCTAACCTACTTAGCGACATAAGCAATTAATTCCTCATACTTCATTCGTAGACGCCCGTACTTGCACTATTTGTCAAGCACAGTCATGACTTACTGACACTACTGTTGTCACTTTAAGCTCAGACTATGACAGTGTTAAAAGGATATTAAGATCATCTTTATTTACCAAAACTTTATGCCAAGAAGCGAACGGAGATAGACAGCGCTTCTAGCTCACTCAAGTTTTCGCTCCTTGGTGGCTCCGGCGACTCAAGAGTGCAAGCTCAACAACATCTTAGAACCACTAATGTAATTACTAGCAAAGGACTAACATAGGGAATTCGATAAAAACGAGTAGTCTTAAAGCGCCCTTATCGCTCTCATAGCTTTGCTTTAACCAAACTTCTGTATGTTGTGGAGGTTCAGATGAATTCTGTATAAATACGGGTACACCAGATGCATAATCAAGTAGAGAGCAGGTTAAACCTCTACCGATTTACCAGATACTTCTCGTCTCGGCAATCTAAAAAAGCGCTTCAGAGAGTATGGAAGTCCGCGATCACTAACTTCATCAAGCGTTTCTCTCCAGTTCTCTTAGCAGTGTTTTTCTTAGCAATAGGCATACACTCGGTAGCTGCACAATTAACACCAGGCACAGCACGACCCAAGGTAGTACTGATATCACTTGACGGTGCAACACCGCGCTTGGTCGAGCAATACCTCGCCAATGGTGTACTCAGTCCTGATCGGGGTTTAGGGTTACTTAAAAGTAAAGGGATTTCCGCGCAGCAGAACATAACTTGTACTCCATCACTGACGGCGGCTTGTCATATCGCGATTGGTACTGGTTCTACGACTGCAAACACCGACATCGATGCCAATAGTTTCGAGTTACTTGTTAGCCCATTGGGTAGAACGATCAGCGGTTTTTCTGCACCTATCGGTGGCTACTCTATTAATGGACCTGCTCCTAGCCCCAACCCAACTGCTGAACCCATCTGGATTCCACTCCGAGCTAATGGAAAGAAGGTTGTTACTGCCACATTCCCTGGCGGAGATGGATTGGACATCACAGCGCCGGGCTTGAACAACAGCCCAATTATCCAACCTGCCAGCCAGCGGACAGTAGATTATACAGTTCCCTTCGGAGCCTCAGTTTCACCTGCAGTGTATTCCAAAGGATTCAGTCTCACTAGTGCCAGCTTCAGTGCAGCTCCTGGTACGACAACTAGCCAACTCAACGCCGCAGGAAAGGTATCCTACAGCCCAGTACTACAAGCTTCTCTCAACGATACCTTTACAGTTGGTGGAGTTAAATACGACATTCAGGTTGCTGCCTTAGATATAACTAATGACGGTGTCACCAATTACGATACGCTGGTCTTCTTTGATGCTACTCAAGGAATCCAACCCGGACCTTTTAGCCTGCCGTCAACTGGTCCTGCCTATGTGCAAGCAAGTAGCGAAGCCTCCAGCCCCTTCTATCTAGAAGGCAGCTCCAACAAAGCCGGGACTGGCTTCTATGTCAGCTATCTAGCTCCCGACCTCTCTACCGTGCGATTAGTGCGCTACTCTGTCAATTACATCCCACGCAATCCTGCTGTACTCGCTAGTGTGGATGATATTAACAACAATGTCGGTTTCTGGGTAAATCAATCGGACTACAGCTTCCTAGAACGCATCGCCTCTGGAATTGCCACTTTTTCAGATGAGGAACTAGAAGCGATTTACGAAGACCAAGTGCGTAACTTCGTTGACTACCAAACTCGCGTTGCCTTGCGAGCGATTAGTCAGGTCCCTAATGCAGACTTAGTCATGGTCTACATCGAGCAGCCAGATGGCTCCGAACATCAGTTTCTCATCACAGATCAGCGCCAAGCGACTAACCCCGCAGACCCCACCACGATCTTGACTGGGCAAGACCAAGCAAAGATTAATCGCTATCAGAAATACGTGCAAACGGCTTACCAAGCTGCTGATAATGCCGTTCAGCGAATCATTGATGCTGTTGGCACCGACAGTGAAGGGAAGCCCAACAGCAACATTTTTGTTGTTTCCGACCATGGGTTTACAACGTTCCACACCTCAGTGGATGTTGTCGCCCTCTTGAAAAACAACGGCATAGATACTACTAAAGTGCGAGCCGTTACCTCTGGTCCTGCCGCTAACATCTACATCAATTTACAGGGACGGGAACCAAACGGTACTGTTAGTCCACAAGAATATGTCAAGCTGCAACAGCAGATTGCTCAGGCTCTAAAAGCGGCTACAGACACTAACCCAAACTATACGAAAGATAGTAGTGGGAAAGTGTCGCTCTTTGACAAGGTTTATAGCCGACCTATACCTGTCGATCCGGGCAGTTCCCAGATTGGCAAAATCACTAGCAATGTTATCGGTCAAGATGCTGGCGATGTGCTGGCATTACTCACCGAGGGCTACAACTTTGACGGCATCCAAAGCCCTCCAGTTCAGCGGCTAGGGGATTCTCCTTCTACTAGCCCGGTACTTTCGGTTTCTAGCTTCTACGGAGCCCACGGCTACGACGCCACAATACCTAACATGAGTGCCATTTTGTATGCTGCTGGACCAGACATTGGTCGTGGCACCTTAACTCAAATCCGCAATATCGATGTGGCTCCGACTATCAGCAAACTCTTAGGTGTTCAACCCGCCTCAACTGTACGGGGTAAGCCTTTCAGTCTTGAAGGATAAAAATCCTTGGGAATGCTCTCAAGCTCATATTAAAGTAGAGAAGGCACTGGGAGTAACCAGTGCCTTTTTATTTACCGATCTGTGTCACGGTAACTCACCAAAAAGACATGCAAACCATCAATTGCGCTCCGAGAGAAATAGACCGCCTAATAGCAGAGCAAGTGATGGGATGGACAAACCTCTCGGTAGCCGGAACTCGCTTCGGAACAACACCAGAAGGCAAGTCTCACAGCATTGTGCCACAATACTCTACTGATTTGTCAGCTGCATGGGAAGTGGTAGAAAAGCTTCGCCAAGTAGGATATCAAGGTGGCATTAACTGGTCTGACTCCGAACCAGAATATGAGTGTGCTTTTGGGTCTTCAAATGTTCCACCCCACGAAAGACAATCTTGTAGAGCCGAAACTGCCTCGCTTGCAATCTGTCTAGCAGCCTTGCAGATCGTTGGCATCCCAATCTCTTTCAACACCATGGATCGCAATGAATGAGAACACAGAGACAATTTTTAGCAAAATAATTCGCCGAGAAATCCCAGCAGAGATTGTTTATGAAGATGATTTAGCACTTGCTTTCAAAGACGTTAACCCCCAGGCTCCCGTTCACATCCTCATCATCCCTAAACAAACAATTGCACAGCTAGCTGATGCTGAATCCCAAGACCATGCCCTCTTGGGTCACCTGCTATTAACTGCCAAGCGTGTTGCTCAGCAAGCCGGGCTAAATAACGGATATCGTGTTGTCATTAATACTGGTCCTGATGGTG
>JAFAVL010000516.1 GCA_019242465.1 Chroococcidiopsidaceae cyanobacterium CP_BM_RX_35
CCAACAGAACAGGTAACTGCTTTGGATGTTGGTTTGCTCCACTTTTATACTGACAATCAAGGGAGAAAGGTAGAGAACCCTCGCCACCTACGCAGGTCAGAAAAAGCCTTGAGGCGGTTGCAACGTCGAGTTAGCAGCAAAGTTAAAGGCTCGAATAAAAGAAAAAAGGCTATCAACAAATTAGGAAGGAAGCATCTCAAAGTATCGCGCCAACGTAAAGATTTTGCCGTGAAATTGGCAAGGTGCGTAGTGACATCTAATGATGTCGTGGTGTTCGAGGCATTGAGAGTGCGAAATATGGTGAGAAATCACCATCTTGCTAAAAGTATCAGCGATGCCGCATGGCGCACATTCTTTGATTGGCTGGAATACTACGGTCAAGTCTTTGGCAAAATAATTGTTCCGGTGCCTCCACAATGGAGTAGTCAGGAATGTAGTTCTTGCGGTCAAATTGTCAAGAAAAGTCTTAGTACGAGAACTCATGTTTGTAGTTGTGGTGCAAATCTTTGTCGAGACGAAAATGCTGCGAAGGTACTTTTGGCGCGTGGCTTGAAAATCGCATCGAGTACGCTAGGGCATAGCGGAATTAACGCCCAAGGACAGACCAACCTCTGTCAATTGAGTGAGAGCTTGATTGATAAGTTGACTGGTTGATTTGGGAACCCCTCACTGTCCGCGTAGCGGCAGTGCAGGGAGGATGTCAGAGTTTGCGATAGGTTCAGCTAATGATATTTCAGATATCCCGAGCAAACCAGCAGATGCATTGCTTTAAGCTAATATGTTAGTGGCAACATCGCTCTCCGCGCATGAATGGCTTGAACCGATTAGCAAAAGATAAATTGCCCTCTCCTCAGCCAGATGAAGAACTTTCCTATGGCCATAGTGTGGAATATGACAACAGTAGTCATAGTCACGCGGTAGGAAAGTCAGCTCATCCTCACGTCCACAGCGAAGAATCCCTAAAACGAGTTGTTAATCGGCTGTCTCGAATTGAGGGGCATATCCGAGGCATTAAGACTATGGTGCAAGAGAGTCGCCCCTGCCCTGATGTATTAATGCAGATCGCGGCAGTACGGGGAGCGGTGGATCGTGTAGCACGCATGATTTTAGATGAACATTTAACCGAGTGCATTGCCAAAGCTGCCCAAGAAGGAGATATGGAAGTTGAGATTGAGAAGTTAAAGGCTGCACTGGATCGGTTCTTGCCCTAAACCTCGCCCCTTACCTCTCTTGAGTGCTAAAGTTTCAGGGATGACACCCGAACTTTTCACCGAATAGCGATGCTAAAGCTAAGGCAAAACCGAGTGCTTGTTGCTACTGGGGCGGGGATATTGTGTGCTCTGCTGTTTGGGATAACTTTTTTAGTAACGCAGTCTGGGAAGTGGCGGTGGCAAGGAACTAGTGACAGTCAGCCCCAAGTACAGAGCCGCAGGTCAAATAATTCGGCTGTTCTGCCACTAGTATCACTTCCTCCAGCCCAAAGGTTGAGACAACTACAGGCAATTGCCCAGTCATTTCAATCTCTAGACAGCGTTCGCGCTCGTTTTTTATTAGCAAGTGACCTCATTCAACAAAAACAGGGTGCTAAAGCCCTAAGCTGGCTTGTCGGCTTAGAGCAAAACTACCCAGTTCTCGCCCCTTATGTTGCGCTGCGTCGGGCACAGGCTTACGAATTGATGGGCGACAAAACCAAAGCCTCATCCGCGTGGCAAGAACTGCTGAAACACTATCCTAAACAGCCAGTAGCTGCCCAAGCATTGTTTACCCTAGGTGTGTCTTCGCCGCAGTACTGGCAGCAAGCAATCGCTCAATTTCCCTCCCATCCCAGGACTCTGGAAATTGCTCACAACTTATTGCAGCAGAACCCCCACCAACCCCATTTGCTGGTCCTGTTGGCAAAGTATGCCTATGACCAACCAGAGACGATTTCGCTCCTAAATCAGTTAGTAAGCCAGTCTACGATACAGCTCAAACCAGCGGATTGGGAGGCTATTGGCTTTGCCTACTGGGAAAACCAAGTGTACGCTAAAGCAGGAGCTGCCTACGCCCAAGCACCTAGGACTTCACTCAATCTCTACCGCAAGGCACGGGGTTTTCAGTTAGGCAAGAAACGCTTAGAAGCGATCGCCGCCTATCAACAACTAGTACGCGATTTTCCCAATGCCAAAGAAACAGGTTTGGGTCTAATGCATCTGGCACAGATGTCACAGACGAACAATGCCCTAATTGCTCTCAATCAGGTCATCAGTCAATTTCCCCAGCAGGCTGGTGCAGCGCTGGTAGAAAAAGCCAAAATTCTAGAAGCCCTGAAAAAACAAAAGTCTGCCGCCGAGGCACTGCAATTACTGCTAGCTAAGTATAGCGATTCTGATGCGGCAGCAGAATATCGCTGGAAAATAGCACAAGCAAAAGCAGCAACTGGAGACTACCAAGGGGCGTGTCTTTGGGCACAGCCAATTCCCCGTCACAATCTCAAGAGCGTTCTTGCTCCTAGAGCAAGCTTTTGGCTGGGCAGGTGGAAAAGCCAATTAGGGCAGCAACAGGATGCTATAGCTGCCTTCAAGTACGTCCTAACCAAGTTTCCCCAATCTTATTATGCTTGGCGAGCAGCAACAACTCTAGGTCTAGATGTTGGCAAATTCACCAATGTGGGGCAACTGACTCCGCAAGTAGAAATGCCAACAGAGCGTCCGTTGCTTTTAACTGGATCTGCTGCCTTAAAAGAATTGTACCAATTGGGTCAAGATCGTGACGCCTGGAACCTGTGGCAAGCGGAATCTCAAAACCGGATGCAGCCAACTGTGGCAGAGCAGTTTACCGATGGTTTGATGCGACTCATGATCGGAGAAAAACAGCGCGGAATCTCCCAGATTACGAGTTTGGAGGACCGTGAGACACCGAGAGAGCAAGCTCAGTACCAGGCTATCAGGCAACAGTCATTTTACTGGCAGGCTCTTTATCCATTGCCCTTTTTTAAAGAAGTGACAACTTGGTCACAACAACGGCAGCTAAATCCTCTGCTTGTAACAGCCTTGATCCGCCAGGAATCCGAATTCAATCCAGAAATCCGTTCCGCTGCTGGTGCCCTTGGCTTAATGCAAATGTTGCCTGCAACTGCGAAGTGGGTAGCAGGAAAAACTCATTTGCAGCAATACAATCTAGAGAATCCCAATGACAACATCCAGCTTGGTACTTGGTTTCTAGATTACACGTTACAGGAGTATGATAACGACTCCATGCTAGCTGTTGCCAGTTACAATGCAGGCACCACAAACGTAACAAACTGGTTGAAGCAAATGGGTAAGAGCGACCCAGATGTGTTTGTTGAAGCAATTCCGTTCCCTGAAACGAGAAACTACGTCAGGCAGGTGTTCGGTAACTACTGGAATTATCTGAGGCTGTACAATCCTCAAGCTTCTCAAATGCTGGTCAGCTACTCAGCACACAAGTAGAGAGTAGGGGAAGAATATGAATTTGTTACGCTTCCAAACTTAACGGAATTCACAGACGTTTGAGCCCAGCACTTCCCAGCAAAACTCCAAGCGTGAATAAACCCAGTGTAGGAGAGGGTTCGGGCACAGGTGTTGGAGCAGGAAATCCAACAGAAGGACCGAATGTCAGGAAGGCAGGTGCAGCCAACCCACCACTTCCAGAAGTCACGAAGCTACTGATGAATGCCCCAGTTGTGCCGTCGTACTCCTTGACATCGTTAGTGTCATAATCGCTGACAAAGAGGTTGCCATTAGGTCCGAACGTTAAGCCATAAGGACCAGAGAGCCCGCTACTGGGTAAGGTGAAGTTCTTGATGAATGCCCCAGTTGTGCCATCATACTCCTTGACATCGTTAGTGTCATAACTGCTGACGAAAAGGTTGCCATTAGGTCCGAACGCCAAGCCAACAGGGCTAAAAGGTCCATCAACGAAGGGGGTGAAGTTCTTGATGAATGCCCCAGTTGTTTCGTCATACTCCTGGACAAGGTTATTGTTATGACTGCTAACGAAGAGGTTGCCATTAGGTCCGAACGTCAAGCCATAAGGACCAGAGAGTCTGCCAAAGGAGGAGATGAAGTTCTTGATGAATACCCCAGTTGTGCCGTCATACTCCTTGACATTGTTAGTGTCATTATCGCTGACAAAGAGGTTACCATTAGGTCCGAACGTCAAGCCCTTAGGGACAACGAAGGAGGTGAAGTTCTTAATAAAAGCTCCCGTCTTTCCGTTGTACTCCTCGACTGCGTCAGCACCACTGCTGACGAAGAGGTTGCCATTAGGTCCGAACGTCAAGCCCTCAGGTAAAATGGGTATATTTAAAGGGGTGAAGTCCTTGATGAATGCCCCAGTTGTGCCGTCGTACTCCTTGACATCGCTAGTGTCATAACTGCTGACGAAGAGGTTGGCTGCCTGTACTTGTGAAGCGGCGACTCCCCACACCACTAAAGTGGTCAGGAGCAAGCCGAGCTTTCCTAATATGCGGTTCAGGTGGAGATTGCGATCGTATTCGAGCATGGTTATAACCCTGTTTCATACGCATTTCAGCGCTTGTGATGGTGAGTTTTCGTTGGTTTTCCCGTGGTAACTTGCTGGCATGAGTTAGCAGTCGGATAGCACCCGAATAACTGGGGTGTTTGCGGTGACGGCGGTCCTACTGTGTGGTTAATGGCAATCACATACATGGTTGCGGATGCTCCTAAATTTAGATTGCAGGACGTCTTGGATTGATCGCAGGACGTTTGTGGTTGCCAACTGCCATCCGGCTGCTTCACATAAAGCACATACTTCAGAGGTTTATTTGACCCGATCACAGCCGCTGGCTAGCTAACCAGAACAGTCCCATCACTCTGCAGTTGAGTTGTAATTGTGGCGTTGGGGGGCCAACTGACCGCGTTAGGATCTGGCGGGTTTGGGGGCGCAGCGGGTAGGTTGACATTCACCCGTGGCATATCTTTCGGATCAAGCCCCATATAAACAACATCACGCGCCAGCGGGACGCCATCGACGGTAATGTCCTGCTTTTCATTTGGAATCAAAACCGTCACTGTCTCGTCCGGCTGCAAGCCTGTGTGCCCCGGTCCATTGACGAGAATCCTGCGCACATTTGTAAAATCTGCGCCATCACATATATCTGCAGGCACTTGAATGACAGGATAGATTTGAAAATTAAAGTCGTTGTGAAAGGTGATATACCGCTGATAGTCAAGATCTGCATTTGTTGCAGAGATATTAGCAGGCGCCAATAATGAGCAAAGGACTATGACGACTATGGCTGATAAAGCCAGACTAAAAAAAGTTACTAGTCTTTTCATTGCCTACAATAGACCGCTTGCAAATTAACTGGTTGTGTTGCAAAAACTTGTTGAGGACAGAAAACTTCTCTAGCAAAGGAAGTAGCTATGCAACCACTCCAAAGATTTCAGCTTGGTGGACTCAACGAAAAATAGTTGTGTGATGAACATCAGTAGCGAGCGTTTTTGCAATACAACCGAGCACACTACCTTTGCACCATCTCTCTGGAATTCATACTGATTTTCTTTTGCTTGAACGTTTTCATCCCAAAAATAATGAGAGCCATGAAAACTACACCAAAGAAAGAAGAGGGTTCAGGTACTGGGTTTGGGGTTGGGGTGACTCCTAGTCCTAGAGAATTTATTGTTCCATAGACATCAACATTATCCTGTTGGACACCATATCCAGCAAACGTACCTGTGCTATTAGAAGCACTGTCGCTGATAAAGCTCAAATTACTGCCCTGAACTGTAGAGCCATCCATCGCAAAGATAGCTCCACCTTTTCCATTACCGGGAGTACCACCTGTTCCGCCTATGGCGGAGTCACCGATAAAACTAGAATTATCGATTTTCAGAGAAGCTCCAGATTTGACAAAAATTGCACCGCCAAGACCAGCTCCACCACCGCCAAGACCGCCATCTCCACCAGCTTTACCCGCACCGAAAATACCATCAACTGATGGACCATCTCCACCATTTTGACCAGTACCTCCAAATAGACCACCTGTACGACCAGAACCGCCAAAAGAAGTACATGGATTAGCAGGACCAGTGACGTTACAGCCTAGTGCGGCACCGCCGCCACCGCCACCACCGCCGCCGCCGCCGCCAAAACCACCAGTACCTCCATTGCCTCCATTGCCGCCCCCTGCAGTTTGAGATCCCGAGTCGCCGCCGCC
>JAFAVL010000450.1 GCA_019242465.1 Chroococcidiopsidaceae cyanobacterium CP_BM_RX_35
GGGAATTGGGAAGGTTGGCCCTCCATTTTTGCATGATGCTCGCGTCTACTTGAGTTACCTGAACCGTGACACAACGCCTGCGGGTACTGTGTTTACTAATAGCGAAGTGACCAATGCACCATTGGTTGTTCGCTCAGTAGACGATGCGCTGCGTGCAACAATTGAGCTACATGACCTGCCTGCACCCGATAACGATAAGACCTCTAAGCTGCCGGGTGGTGGATGCCCTGTTCCTCCAGGTGGCAAAGTCTTCAATAAAATCGGCAATGTTATCGACTATGGCTCAGCGCCTAATGATGTTATTTGCCCGCCTTATACTAGTGATCTTTCGACCACTCATCGAAGTGAAGCACGCGAAGTTATCAGTCGCTTCCATGCTCTGACACCTTCTGATCAACAAGCGATGATTGATTTCTTGAAGGAGCTGTAGAACCTCTCCAATTTCTCTAACATCAATTGTCTCGTGAATATTACTACATGGACGTTCTTAAGAATGTCCATTCTTCTAGAAATGGTAATCAGTGGTGCGAGTTTGGGTAGTGGGAAAGGGACAATAAAGGACTCAGGCACTTCAAGCATCAATCACAACTCGCCCACGCGGGTAAGAAATGCAAGTCAAAATATACCCTTCCTGCCGCTCACTCTCTTCGAGAGCTTCAGGATCGTAGCCTTCCATACTCACCTCACCTTCGAGTTTCCGCTTCTTGCAGCTACCACAGGTTCCAGAGCGGCAACTCGAGCGAATTTTGACCTCCTCTTGTTTAGCCAAATTTAGGATTGGCTCCTCCCCATCACAGGTTACCTCTTTTGCCGACTTAGCGAAAACTACAGCTAGCTGGGAGGACGTTGACACCGAGGGAGTCGGCGAGGCAACTATCAGCTCTAGTACAGGAGGAGAATGTCTGTTCTGAACCGGCACAGCAGCAGAAGGCTCTATTGGTGGTAGTTTCGCGAACAAATCTTTCAAGCCGCCGGGAGATGATGCCGTGTTTTTGAGGGGAAATGGGGCTGCTGACTTTGGCTTGTTCTCTTTCTTCCGTGGAGGACCAAAGCTTTCCTCGTGGTAATTCTGCATGGGGAAGCCCAGGCTCTCTAGCATCTCTTGGACACCTTCCATAAAAGTGTTTGGTCCACAGACGTAAACAGTGCGTTCCATAAAGTCAGGAACCACACTTTGTAGCATGGTTGCAGTCATCCTGCCAGTTAAACCCAGCCAGCACTGGCCTAGCTCTTTTCGAGTTGTCGTAATTGCTAGGTTAAAATTGGGATGTCGAGCAGACATCAGCTCCAGTTCCTGCCGAAAGATAATATCGCGCGGACTACTGGCGCTGTGGAAAAAGACAATATCGCAGTCGGATGCCGTGTCAAGGCTCCACCGCGACATTGACATCATCGCTGTAATTACGCATCTATTATCCGCTAGTTAGCTGCGATTGTTAACTAACTGCTTTGTCAAACTTGCTAGTCAACTGATATCCTAGTAGCAGTAGTATATTGCTATGGATATGAAGCAACTTCGAGAGAAAGCAGGGTTAAGGAGTGTAGACGTAGCATCCAAGTTGGGGATTGCTGAGTCTACTGTTCGGAACTGGGATATTGGTAGGCATTCTCCCCGGCTACCGATTGAGGAAATCCCCAAGTTTCTGGAGGTGTATGGCTGTACCCTTCAAGAAGCAATTGACGCTGCCAAAAATAGTAGGAAGAAATTTGAGGCGTTAGACGGCGATGATAGAAAAGGGCAGCGCCCTCTCACTTCTGGCGGTGCGCGATGACCAATTCTAATGATTCGATATTAGCTCAAGAGCTAAAGCACCCCAGTCTATACGACACAGATTTTGTGTTGTGGACCGAAAAAACGGCTGATTTACTGCGCTCTGGTGCCTTCAGCGATGTGGACTGGGTAAATGTCATTGAGGAAATCGAAAGTTTGGGTAGGAGTGACAAACGGGCTTTGAAAAGCCAGACCACGCGGGTAATAATGCACCTGCTCAAGTGGCAGTATCAACCAGAACGTAGAAGCAATAGCTGGCGAGGTAGCATCGTTGAGGGGCGCGTTCAAATCAGAGATTTGCTCTTTGACTCGCCCAGTCTTAAGCCTTATCTAAACAGCATTTTTGCTACTTGTTATCGGGATGCAGTTGAACAAGCTAGCGCCGAAACAGGACTACAGACAGAAAAGTTTCCCAACAATTGCCCATACATGG
>JAFAVL010000518.1 GCA_019242465.1 Chroococcidiopsidaceae cyanobacterium CP_BM_RX_35
ACTATTTAAAAAATGGTTTCCCACACCAACAGCTCAAGCAAATCAAACTTTATTAGTCATCGATACACTCACGAATGGTAGTGCTATTCGCAGCGGTGATGCAGTGAGACCCCTCTTGACAGAGGATATTGCCAATAGCGTGATTGCTGAAACGCTGCTGGCACCACTTCGGGCTGGGGACAAATATAATCAAGCGTTACTTGATGCCAGCAACCGCTTAGTTGCCGTATTATCTAGTCAACCCGACCCAGGACCGCCTCAGATTGCTGAAACAATTAAGACAGAAGGCACCTTCAAGAGTTCCGAAGAAACCGAAGCCAGCAATGCCACTATTTGGGTTATTGGTCTTTTGGTTGCCGCCACCGTGATTCCTATGGCAACTTACTATCTCTACCAGATCTTACAATCCTAGTCCTGGACATACTCTCGTCCCATCGCCAAAGCAATCTCAGCTCGGACGAATTCCCGCCCCAAATAGGCTGCATGGTCTAAGCGAGTCACGAGACTGGGCTGATTTTGCTCAAAAATCTTCACACAGAGTTCCTTAGCCGTTCTCCCACTAAACAATGCAGTGTGAGTTCGTTCCACTTTACCCCGCACCGGAATTGGCTTACCCGTCTCTGGATCAACCGCCAAACCACGCTCATTGATCACATTCGTGAAGTGCTTGGCACAAATAAGACCTGCCTCTTGATCCAAATAAATAATGAAATACCCACCAGGATCGAGATCAATATGACGTTTAGACAGTTTGTCATCAATTGCCGCCAAGTCCTCAAGTGTTCGAGTCATAGTCAACACCAATTCTTTATCTTTCCCTAGTTTAATTCCTCCCCCCTTTTGAGCCCCCCTAACCATCGCGCCTGCCAAGAGGCAACTCTTGATTAATCATGTTAATCTCCTGCTGTTCCATTTCATTCACCTCTCTGATATAGGAACTTAGAACTTGAGCAAGACGAGGATTATAAAAGCGATGTAGACTGTGATTGGCAGTTGCGGGAAAGCCGCGACGTTTTTTATGGCGACCACCAGCTCCAGGGTCAAATGTTTTAATACCATGAGCGATCGCCCACTCAATCGGTGCGTAATAGCAAGCATTAAAATGGAGACAGTCAATCTCCTGAAAACTTCCCCAATAGCGCCCATACAGCAGATCGCCCTTCACAAGACAAAACGACATACCCAGCGGCTGCCGATGATCTTGCTCACTGTAAGCCGCGACAAATAACACCCGATGTCGATAGTGGGCAGACAATTGCTCAAAAAACCGCTTAGTGAGGTACTTGCTACCCCACCAACCAAATTTGTCACAAGTATCGGCATAGAAGCTATACATCAAAGAAAACAGCGACTTGGGAATCTCATCCCCAGTTAGGGGCAAAAGTCGTAACCCCGCTTTTTCTACAGCTTTGCGTTCGCGTTTAATATTGCGGCGTTGGTTAGCATTAAAAGCACCCAAGTAATCATCGAAGGTTTGAAAGCCCTGATTCTCCCAAACATAACTATGGTGCAGCCAACTGGTAAATCCATGACGTTCTAGCACTGGTCGCCATTGGGGATCTACATAGAGAAAATGACAACCAGAGATGCGGTTGCGATGGCAAAAAGCGTCAATTTCCCGCACTATCAGCTCTGTGATCTCATCCTGGTCTACATCCGGGGCGATTAGGAACCGATAACCCTCTGCTGGTGTGAACGGTGTCATCCCCAACAGCTTTGGGTAATACGGCACTCCCAGCCGTTGAGCCAAATCTGCCCACTGGTGGTCAAAGACAAATTCCCCGTAGCTATGACCCTTAAGATAAAGCGGCGCAGCGGCAATTAGCGAACGCTCTCGCCATATAGTTAAATGATTTGGCAACCAGCCTGTAGTTGCGATGGCGCTGCCAGAGGCTTCCAAGTTATTCAGCCATTCCCACTCCAAAAAAGGCGTTTTTAGTGGTAGGGCTAGGGCATCCCACTCAGACTGCGGGACTTCAGCAATTTTATCGATCCAGGCAATGGAATAACGAGGCGTCGAGAGCTGCTTCACCATATTTCAACTACAAACACAAACAAGGCAGGAGGAGTCGGAGCGACATTGATACTCCTACAGGGTACTCAAATCCACTCAACGTTGCAGACAATGCTGCTGGTCTTGCACCGTTAATCCTTATACATACTAAAGGTTCAACAACTCTTTATAATAGGCAAACCCTTGTTCTTTCACTGCCCCTAGCGTACTGAGAAAACATTAATACTTTTTCAAAATCAGCTATACGTAGATGAACAATATTGTGTTCTAGTTAGTCAACATGAAAAACAGATCGTCATCAAGTTTTGCATCTTCTAGATGAAGTGAGACTCTCTATGGCTAAGCCTGGTCAATCCTCCTTTCGTCGTATCTTGCTATCGAGAATTTTGCTGCTCTCTGTACCAGTTCTATTAATCGGAGAGGCTGTAATTTTTAAGAAGGCGCGTGTTAGCCTGCTGGAAACCACTAGCCATAACTTAATTGAAAGCGCAGTTAGAAAGGGCAAGAGCATTAATGATGAGATCGTCGCCCTAAAAGCAAATATTTTTGTAGCCAGTCAAACAACTGTGCTGCAAACAGGGAAATTAGAAGCGGCTCAACAATTTATCGACCAGCTAGCAACCCAATTGCCAACTCGTATTCAATGTATTCAACTCACCAACCCTCAAACTAACGCCATCGTCGCCAGTACTTGTGGCAACAATGGCACTGTAAAAGCAGCTCCAGATCGGCAGCACTTTTCCAAACAGCAATCGGGGAAGTTGGGTGATCACGTCTATGTTGAGGCTCTATTGCCCAAGGAATCGCTACTCCAGGCACAATCGCCCCATTCACCATCCCAACTTCCCTTAAGGCTATCTGCCCCTGTCTACAATCGCCTTGGTCAACTGCGCTACGTTCTAGGTATTCAGGCTAATTTGCAAGAACAAGAGCTCGAAGTTTTAGGAGCAGGGACAATCCGTACGGTAGTAGTTGTTCAGAATGGTCCAATTCTGACCAATCCCTTAATAGATCGAAGTAAACCCAAGAGCGAGCAGGAGG
>JAFAVL010000575.1 GCA_019242465.1 Chroococcidiopsidaceae cyanobacterium CP_BM_RX_35
GCAATTGGTACAGCAACAACCACTCCCAAAAATCCAGCGATTTCAGCTCCCATTAATAAGGCAATGAAGATCCAAATCGGGTTGAGACCAATGAAATTACTCATTAACCGAGGAGCAACCAGGTTGTCTTTGATCTGCTGCATGACAACGGAGGCAGCTGCTACCAGCAGCGCTAACCGCCAACTCTGAATCAGCACCAAAAGCGTCACCAGACTAATCCCCAGAGTGGCTCCAACAAAGGGAATTAGTTCCCCCATGCCAATCAGAAGGGCAAATAGTAAAGGAAACGTCACATTGAAAAATATAAAAATGGGCGTCAGGGTAACTATCATGAATAGCCCCAACAGTAGCTGGCTGATGAAAAAGTTTTGGAAATTTAGATGCAAGGATACGCTCAAGGGGATGCCAATGTGAGGCGGCAAGAGGTTAATTAAACCCCGCCATACGCTAGCACCGTAAAGCAGCATGTAAAACGCCAGCACGACCACCAGTACTAAATCTAATAATCCATTCAGCGTCCCCAATGCAAATCCCACAGCTTGACCTGCCAGCAGTTGTACCGAACCCGCAATGCGAGTATTAATTTGACTGCTCAAACCTGTGAGCGCCAGCGGTAAATGATGGGCCTTGGCCCAGAGATCGAACCGTTGCAAATTTCCTTGACCAGCCTCTAACCAAGTTGGAATGCCATTGAGCAATTGGATAGTTTGGTTAATGACTATCGGCACCACTGTAACCCCAATGATGATACAAAGCGTTACAGTTGTCAGCAAAACGAGCAACACTGCCTGAGTCCGAGTGATCCGAGCCCGCTCAAAGAACTGAACTGGGTAGTTCAACAAAAAAGCTAGAATCGCCGCAATGGCTAACAAAGTGATTGCACGCTCAAAATAATGAAAAATTAAGTAAAGCAGCCAGAAGTTGAGGACAACTATTGGGCCGCTCAGTCCAAGGACAAGGAGACGTTGAAGGGAGTTTGAACGGCGCATCTCAAGTACCCTGTATTAGTAGCTCTGATGAAAATGACTTGCAGTAGATCAAGATGGACATAAGCGTAGCCGATATTCGCAAAGACTACACCCTCCAAGGGTTGAGCGAAGCTGATGCTGACCCCAATCCATTTCAGCAATTTCACAAATGGTTCAACCAGGCTTTGCAAGCCCAGTTGCCTGAGCCGAATGCTATGACTGTTGCTACTGTCACACCAGACAGCAAGCCAAGAGCCAGAATGGTACTGCTAAAAAATTTCGATGCCAGAGGCTTTGTATTCTACACCAACTATAAGAGTCAAAAAGGGCAGGAACTAGCAGACAATCCCCAGGCAGCTCTTGTCTTCTGGTGGGCAGAACTAGAACGCCAAGTCCGCATTGAAGGGCGTGTCGAGAAAGTATCAGATCGAGAGTCAGATGAGTATTTCCATAGTCGTCCAAAGAACAGTCGCCTTGGTGCTTGGGTGTCTAATCAGAGTCAGGTTATAGAGAGTCGCGAAGTGCTGGCAGCACGGCTACAGGAACTTGAAACTAAATACGAACACCAAGACGTGCCGCGACCGCCACATTGGGGAGGTTTTCGGGTTGTCCCAGCAGTGATTGAGTTCTGGCAAGGGCGCCCCAGCCGCCTGCACGATCGCTTGCAGTATGTACGAGTTAGTGAGACTGATTGGGTAGTTGAACGCTTGTCGCCCTAAGGGCTTTCAGGTATGGTTGGTCGAGGTGACTCAACTGTGGGGTCTGGCATAAATCTATATCTCAAGTATATTCCTAACCCCACAAACAGGGCAATCAAGACAGTGCCAATACCAAGGGGGCTAGGAAGCCAAAAAACTGCCTCAATGTGGTTAAGCTGACCAGGCTTGAGTTTCCAAACAAGCTGTTGCTTGCCCTGATAGCTTTCTGGCTGAAGTGCCTCCCCAGATTCAACACTGCGAGCTCCCCAAGGCGTGTTCAAACTAAACTCTAACTCCAAGATCTCCTCAGGACTAATGAGGAGATTACTGTTGGCTGAAATCAGTGAGAGTGAGCGCAAATCCAAGTCATAGCTCAGCCGATTGCGTAACAACAGTAAAAAGTTGTTTTGGTTCAGGCTAAAGTGGGCATCAATATTGGGCAGTTCATTTCCTCCAGTTGTGGCCGCAGGTTTTTTCTGCCCGTTCGAGTGGAAAAATTCGTTAAACTTAGTTTCTAAATCGCCACCATTGTTAAAAGGAATTTTCACAGTCATTTCTTGGTTCGAGAGCCGTCTGGCTTTGCCTTGCAGTTTTCGGGCGCGACGTTGAATACTGTCTAACCACGCCTCGGCTTGGTTGCCACTGAAGCTCAGCAGTTGTTCTCCCAACTTAATATGCTGGACAATTTCGCCATGATTCGGGCTATCAAAGTTAACCCCGACATCGTATTGTACGCAGCCAGAAAGCAGCAACGATCCCAAAAATAGCAGCAACGCTAGCCGTAGATGGATTTGTCCTAGCCATTGTCCAACGCCTAAAGCTTGTTTCACAAAACATCTTTCCTTAAGTGTCTTTATCATTGGAAATTCCACCAAGATAACCCTGCTAGCGTTAGTCCCAACGCTAACAGGGTAACCCAGATAAAGCGATTGTCTCTTGTATTGACCTGAGTCAGGTCAATTGGTTCTGGTGGCGGCGGCTGTTTTGGCAGACTTTGACTGGCAGCAGTGCCGCCGCCAAGACGAGTCTGGCTCTCATTGTCAGGCAGCGCTCCCAAGTCGGGAATTTGAGTCAGCCATTCAGTCGGTCGCTTCAGCCGAGGTGCTTGCAATATGTAGAGTAGCTGATCACCTTGTTTTCTGGTTTCTAAATCGGGATGACGTTTGATCTGTTCGCAAAGGGCGATCGCATCTGATATGCGCCCAGATGCTTCGTAAGCCATGATCAGCCAAATTTGTATCTCACCTCCTAAGCGAGAGTTACGAGTAACCAAGGCGCTTGCCTTTTCTAAGTGCTGAACTGCTTCACGATACCGTCCGCGCTCAAAAGCGGCTTTCCCAGCTTGGTACTCGGTGCTAACGGTCTCTAAATCTGAACTCACGTTTTGCTATACCGATTTGGTCTTTCTTGATGTTGCCATTTCTAGGAACCCTTCCGGCACCCTTTTTAGGAAAAAAAAGCGATAATTAAAGAAGTCCTTAACTTTTAAATAAAAAGATTAACTATACATTCCGATTTTGCGGCGGAGGACCATGAATAAAGTTTTTCGGCAATCCCAACGGAACCTAGTTAACATTTTCACCACCGTTGTTGCAATGGTCGCTGGAGCGGTGATAGTCAACGCTGCTGCGCCCGTTTCTGCCGAGCCTGGGGTGGTGTATGAGCAGAATGTTCCTACTAATGCACCCCAATCATTCATCTTCGGTAGTCCTATTCCCACTCCGACACCTGTGGACCCCTATACTGGTCAAGCTCCTAGTAGGGATTACTCCTATCCAGCAAACAATTTTCCGCCCGCTGTCCCATATTCTTATCCGGTGAATGATCCATTCCCAGGTACTTCTTACTACTCATATCCAGCAAACGGTCCATTCCCAGGTACTTCTTACTACTCATATCCAACACCCGGAACGGTAGTGAATTCGGGTCCGTTTAATCCAATTCTGGTTAATCCAGTCATTATCAATCATCCAAGGCACCAAAATTTGTTTAGGGGAGGGCGGTATTGAAGAGAGCAGGGGGAGATAAGAAGAGTATGCGTAAACTTCTCCTTGTCCCCAAGTTGTCCCCCCATCCTCTTCTCCTTAGCTCATGAACTTCGAGGCTACGATCATAGAGCCAATGCCAGTGTCGGTAAAAATCTCCAACAGTAGGGCGTGGGGAATCCGCCCATCAATAATGTGAGTGGCACGCACGCCTTGAGCTAGCGATCGCACACAACAATTTACCTTCGGAATCATCCCGCCACCTACTACACCAGTTGCGATCAACTGGCGAGCCTCTTGAATGTCTAGCTTAGCGAGCAGAGTAGATGGGTCTTTATAGTCCTTAAGAATTCCGGATGTGTCGGTGAGCAGAATTAACTTTTCTGCTCCCAGAGCTGCTGCTATTTCCCCAGCAACAGTGTCAGCGTTGATGTTATAAGCCTGCCCTGTTTCATCTGCTGCCACACTAGACACGATTGGAATGTATCCACTAGCGAGCAGGGATTCTAAAACCTGCACATCCATTTGGTTCACTTCTCCAACAAAGCCAATCCCCTCACGCCCTTCTGGTCGGGCTTTGATCAAATTGCCATCTAAGCCACATAAGCCGACAGCAGAGCCACCAGAACGGTTAATCAGGGAGACAATCTCTTTGTTAACTCGACCAACTAAAACCATTTCCACCACATCCATCGTGGCAGCATCAGTCACCCGTAGCCCATTCTTAAATTGGGGCTCAATTCCCAGCTTACCTAGCCAACTGTTAATTTCTGGGCCACCGCCATGCACCACCACTTGTCGGATACCTACGCATGCCATAAACACGATGTCGCGCATGACTTTGCTTTTAAGCGTGCTGTCTTTTATGGTTGCGCCGCCGTACTTAACGACAACGGTTCGATGAACAAATTGTTGGATGTAGGGAAGTGCCTCGCTCAGCACTCGCACGCGTGTGGCCTCAGTTTCTCTAATGTATTCACTACCGTGATCCATAAGCAGCTCTTAGACTTGGCTTTGCATGAACGATAGCAGTTTAAAGGAGTTTTAAGTCCTCAACAATGTCTAAAATAACAGTCCGTAAGAGACTAACAAAAATATTCTCTCCCCATCACCTCATCGCCCCACCTCCTTTAGAGTGAATAGGTGCTTTGAGCACAGTGGGAATCAAATCAAGCACTCGTGTTGCCACTTGTTCAGGTGTTTCTGCATTGCTAGACTTGACATGCAGATCAGCTTGGGCATACATTGCTTGCCGCTGCTCTAGGAGCAAGCTCAATTTTTCTTCCCTAGGCTCGTCCTGTAGCAAGGGTCTTGTTGTATCTGTTTCTAAGCGGACACAAAGTTCTGCAACGGGAACATCCAGCCACACAACTAGACCGTGGTGCAGGTAACTCCAGTTTTCTCGTCGCAGAATAATCCCACCACCAGTTGCAACCGCTAACTTCGTATAAGTTGAAACCTCTGCTAGGACCTGACTTTCCAATTGCCGGAACTGTGCTTCTCCCACGTTAGCAAACAATTGCTTAACCGATTGCTCAGCAGCTTTCTCAATTAGCTTATCAGTATCCACGAATCCGTAGCCAAGCTTCATTGCTAGTTGCCGCCCCACAGCCGTCTTCCCAGCACCCATCATACCGATTAAGTACAGGTTGACTCCTTTCAGTAAGTTATTCATCAGTGAGTTACTTTTTCATGACTAGAGTCAAACACTATTATGGCCATTTTTCCAGTAACGATGTGTTGTTTGCTAACAGTCTTCAGTAAGCTAGAAGAGTGAATTTTAAAACGTTAACGAATTTAATAACACTCATTAGGTGACTAACAGCTTACACCTTAGCTACCTTTGCTTTAAATTCACATAAATTTTATCTAAGCTTTATCTCATCCTGTAGTATTGGGGGATAAGTCAGATGCAACTGAGCGATGAAACTCCCCAATGTTTAGATGTTGTGTATGAGGTTGCGGGCATGGCTTTGATTCGAGACGTTGTCCAGAATGCTTTAACAAGTGGATATCTAACGATTGAAGCAGAAAACCAATTGCGACAACTGTTGGCTAGTAAGTATGAGAAGGAAGATTTTCTTGCCTTTATGATTTTACAAGAGGCTGCCATGACTGGTCAGGTGAAGCAAGAGTCTCGCGAACGACTCAGATGTGCGGTGTGAGCGGCTGACCTATTGGTTATCATTCTTCATCATCATCCTCAAATCCCCAATCCTCTTCCTCCTTCGGTTTAGCTGTGTTTGTTGGCTGATACGGTGGTGTAATTACTCGATAATCTGCATCGTAAACTGACTCAGTTTTACCCACGCCAGAACTTCTGGGCTCTCGATAGCTATAGGAGTAGACTGAACCCGTTTGGGAGCTGCTCTGAGGTTGTTGTGAACGCTCGTAGGTCGTAGATTTAGCCCCCGAACTTCGAACTTCAGCAGCTTCCTCCTGCTTCTCATTGGCGTTATCAACATCCCAATCATCGCCATCTGTGGTTTCACTATCCCAATCAGAAACACTACTATAGTTCGAGCCAGCATTACTTGACGGCGGTCGGTTGGCTTGAGAGGTAGAAGATTCGCTACTTCGTTGAGTGTCACTGGTAGTCTTCTGAGTTGCTTTGACATAGCGCTGCCGTGAGGGCTGTTTGGCGGCAAAGTAGTATGACAGTCTCAATAAGATAGCAAGCAACAAAGAGGTAAAGGCACCAGCAGTAAAGCAA
>JAFAVL010000561.1 GCA_019242465.1 Chroococcidiopsidaceae cyanobacterium CP_BM_RX_35
AGCCAGCTTTAAATCGATTTGCCATCGTGTTTGGCGATCGCTTTCCTTTCTAACTTTTACCCTTGACACAATCTATTTGACATATCCCAAGCGTCCGGGCTTTTACCATATCAGCTAAACTCAACAAGTCTTGACCATGCCGAGCAATTGGAGCCGTAATATATTCAAATTTCTGATTGACTTTCTGTAGCATGGCAATATCTGTGATCCCTCTCTGAGTCTAGGACTTATTGGCGCTTTTACTACCAAACCTCGCTTTCCGCTTGGCTTTTGGCTCCCTATGGCTCTTCTGTCCTTTGACCTGAATCCCATCATCAAATAGTAGAATCTCTGATGATTCTGCGTTGTAAACATCTACTCTAGGATTGACCTTTATCAGCTCAATATCTGTTCTATCTAGAATTTTTGCTGCATCTTTATGCATCTCTTGACTGAGCTGCAAAGCTTTATCACTCACTATTCGGCTAATCTTTTGGTCACTTAGTAGTCGAGAGCCACTCACTCTTTCAATCAGTTTGGCGACTTCCTCATAGCTTATCCGATTACTATAATATCCGCATAATTCTTGTAACCGAGGACTGATGTAACCAGATTCTAGTGGCTGTATCAATTTCCAATAATTTGTTCTTTCTTGACCATTTAAATATTTCTGTAACTCAAATCGGAATTGACCATGTACTGTTTTTATCCACACCTCATTTATGCCATTACACCTCAGTTCACTGTTTTTTTGACTCTTGAGTAAATTGGGTTTGGGCACTGTGCAGTAACTCTGCTGTCACATCCGGCAGCACTTTTTGTCTCCAGTTTTCTACTGCTCCTTCAATCTCATACAAACTTTGGGCTCCTAGTTCCAAGGAGTAAGAGTCCAGTTGACCCAAGATTTTTCCTTCTTCGTCCCGAATCACCACTTCTACCCTAGCTTTCATTCCTGGCTCGCTCTGCCTCTCATTCCCCTCATGGGGTACATCTCCCGTAGTTTACTGGATTATCACCGGAAAATTTACAGCAGGGCCTTTTTTGTTTGACTTCCAGCTTCCGTCCTGGCTGTTCTGTATTTAGTACAAAAGTGCGTCGGAGACAGTCTGGATTCTGGCAGAGATAGCGTTGCTTACCTGTAACTAATCTACCGTGCTTAATAATGTTATCTGAGCTACAATCTGGACAAACAACAGGAAGCCAAACAGTCATCAGCCAACCCCAAAAACTTTGTTGAGCCTATCTTTCAAACTCCTATTATATAGCCTTCCAACGTTTTGAGAACACTACCCCGAAACAACGCCTTTGTAGCCTTTCACAGGGCAATGTAAACTTTTTTTAACCTCAGCACATATTTTCTGGCTTTGAGACTGATAAGAAGTTAGAGCTTGGCAATTTTAGCTTCTCCATGAACTGAAATTGCTCTCGACACCGAAAAAGCATATTTAGATTCTGAAGGAACTGAAAGCTATATGGAAAGGCTTTACACTCAACTGTCGCGCTTTCTTACTCGCTCACACTTCAGTTCAGTAAATATATTCAGATATTTAGTGAAAAAATCCGTAAAGCTCTGTGGCTTTAGACGGTAGGTAAATAGTGCCTTGCGTGACGAGATTGAGAAACTTGGTCTGCATAAATTATTCAAGGCTTACATAATTCTTACATAGTTACGGCTGTCGGTTAATCAGGAGTTAGACTATGAGCTTTGGCAATGATGTTCAGAATCAAAGCACACCTCCATTCACAGTGCATTTAGAAGAGGAGTTGCAGTTTGCCAAGTTCCTTGTGAATCATGTTGTAGATGCTGTCTTCTGGTTAGATCCTGACGCAAAGTTTCTCTACGTCAATGATGTGGCTTGCTGCTTGCTGGGATACTCCCGCGAGGAATTACTCTCCTTAAGCATGCACGAAGTGGACATAGACTTTACGACAGAAGTTTGGTTAGAACGATGGCGATCGCTCAAGCAGCAGGGATCACTCACCTTTGAAACTCGACACCGGACAAAGAAAGGTCGGGTCATTCCGATGGAGGTTACCTTAGCTTACGTAAGATACCATAGCAGGGGGTTTAGCTGCGCCTTTGCCCGTGAGAAAGCCAAGCACACTGAGAAAGTACTGCAGCAGAGCGAAGCCCAGTTTCGCATTTTGTTAGAAAAGCCAGAGGCTCTAGAACAAGAAAAAGAACGTACTGAACAAAGAGCGCGCTTTGTCTCTATGCTCTGCCATGAAGTCCGCACTTCACTGAATATCATTTCATTCTCTACCAGCTTAATGAGACTTGATAGTTACCAATGGGTTGAGGAGGAAAAACAACTGTATCTCGATTACATTCAAACAACCGTTGAACAGATCAGCCAGTTGTTAGATGAAGTTTTGCTCCTTGATAAGGTAGAAGCCAGAAAACTCAAGTTCGAGCCAAACCAAATTGATCTGACGACATCCTGTGACAATCTAGTGACACAAATGCAATTGACAGATAACGGCAACCAACATGTCATCGCTTTTGCTAGTCAAGGTAACTGCTCAACAGCCTACCTGGATAAAAAACTCTTACAGTCTATTCTCACAAATTTGTTGTCCAATGCAATTAAGTATTCCCCAATTGGTAGCACGGTTAATTTTAACCTCTACTGTCAAGACGGAAATGCAATTTTCCAGATCAAAGATGCGGGAATTGGCATTCCCGCAGCAGAGCAACAATGGATATTTGAACCATTCCATCGGGGTAGCAATGTTGGTGATGTACCGGGTACTGGTCTGGGACTAGCGGTTGTCAAAAAGCTTGTGGACTTTCTGTATGGTCAAATTGCCCTGAATAGTGAAGTTGGGGTAGGCACTACTTTTACTCTCACCCTGCCATTAGTCAGCAAGGGAAGCGAGAAGTAGCTGTAGTGAATGTAAGAAATTCTTTAGATATTTGCCCTTTCTTAGGTTGCTAGGGTAAGGGTCATGTCGAATTTGTCCACATTCTCAATCTGAACGAGATGAAGAAAAAAATTTTAGTGATTGAAGATGAGGCACGAACCCGACACCTCTATTTAAAATGCCTTGAGGCTGAAGGTTTTTGTGCTATAGGTGCTGAAAACGGTTTGATTGGCATTCATCGGGCACAGGAACAGTTACCCGATTTAGTGGTTTGTGACATTGTCATGCCGAAACTTGATGGTTACGGTGTCTTGAGCGAGCTCCGTCAAAACCCTTCAAGCGCAATTATTCCCTTCATTTTTCTTACTGCCAAGGTTAGTAAGGCTGAACGTCGTCAAGGTATGAAGCTAGGAGCGGATGACTATATCAGCAAGCCTTGTACGGTAGAGGAATTACTAGGCGCGATTACCGCTCAATTGCAAAAGCAAGCCGCCATCAAGCAGTGGTATGCTGCTAATTTTCAAAAATCACAACTACCATCTGCTGATACTGAGGCTTCCTTAGCAACCCCTCAGTCGATCTTTCCGTCGATCTCACAGTTGAGTGAAGTCTTCAACTTCATTGAAGCCAATTATCACCAATCGATAACCATATCTGATGTGGCTCAAGCAGTTGGTTACTCCCCGGCTTACTTAACCAATTCAGTGGGAAACCAGACAGGAAAGACACTGCACTGCTGGATTATTGAGCGCCGGATGGCAGAAGCTCGCTCTTTGCTCCTAGAGACCAAGCAACCAGTGAAGCAGATTGCTGCTAGGGTGGGTTATCAGAATGCATGTCATTTCAGTCGTCATTTTCGCCAACTTCATGGAATAACTCCCCAAGATTGGAGAAGAACGCACGCTGCTAGCTCAGCATAAATAAGCTCGAAATAATTGGCAAGCCTATCAAAAGATTATTCATTGCCAAGACATTCTATACCTCTTTAATATCAAGTGAGATTGAAAAAAAATCTTGGCTCTGCCGAAGAAATGATGATTGACTTTTGTAAGTTTAAACTGTTAAGGCACCAATCCTTTTGATTCATTTAGGATAGGTAGCTTTAAGAGGTTATCAGATAATTCACCTGACAAGAATCAAGAGGAATTGAATCAATGATTGTCGTCATGAAATCTGGTACTCCAGCATTAGAAATTGAGCGAATCAGTCAAGAACTTCGGAGCTGGAACATAACAGCAGAAAAAA
>JAFAVL010000834.1 GCA_019242465.1 Chroococcidiopsidaceae cyanobacterium CP_BM_RX_35
TTAGGCGGCACGGCAGTGACGCAAGCAAGCTTGGAAAGAGGTGAGATTGACTTGTATCCGGAGTACACTGGTACAGCTCTCCTGGCTGTTCTAAAGCTTCCTAGTAATAGTAACCAGCAAAAGGTATACGAGACGGTTGCAAAAGAGTATAAAAAGAAGTTTAATTTGGTTTGGCTTCAGCCAGCACCAATGAACAATACTTTTGCATTGTGTATGACAACTGCGGGGGCAAAAAAGTATGATATTAAGACAATTTCTGACATGGTTGCTAAAGCCAGCGAATTGACAATGATTGGAGCCCCTGAGTTTCAGGAACGTGAAGATGGGTTACCTGGTCTCAAAAAATTTTACGGCAGTTTTAAACTTAAGAAATATCTACCTGTAGATCCTGGATTGAGATATCAAGGGCTGATTTCTGGTCAGGCAGACATTGTTGTTGGGGCTGCTACCGATGGGGAGATTAATGCTCTGAATCTGGTTATTATCAAAGATGAAAAAAATTTCTTTCCTCCTTATCAAGTTGCCCCAGTAGTGCGTCGAGAGGTCATCGAGAAGAACGCCGGACTTGAAAGTCCTCTCAATAACCTCTCTGCTAAAATTACTAATGAGACGATGCAAAAACTCAATTACGAAGTAACTGGTAAAAAACAGGAACCTACCGAAGTAGCGAAAACATTTCTCAAACAAGAGGGACTGTTAAAAAGCACGTAAAAGAACTCGTACATCCTTTCGTGTCCATAATGCAAATTATGAAAGTTGTTTGCGTGCTATTAGCTGTTGTGTTGTGTCTAACCTCCTGCATAGGTTCTTCGGCACATGCCGCTATGGAGTTACCTTCCATCATCGGCAACAATATGGTCCTTCAGCAACAGACCAACGCTGCTATTTGGGGGTGGGATGCTCCCGGCACTAAGGTCACAGTTGCATTCAGGGGTAACGAGGCATCAACCAAAGCCGATTTGGCTGGTAAGTGGTTGGTACGCATACCTACAGGTACAGCTGGCGGACCATTTCAACTTAAGATCAGCGGTACTAACAACGTTGAATTATCTAACGTGCTCGTAGGCGAGGTCTGGATCGCTGGTGGACAGAGCAACATGTGGCGGCATGTCGCAAACTGCAAAGATGCTAAGCAGGAAATTGAAAGCGCTAATCATCCAAGCATCCGCTTTTGGGATGCCAACACTTCACCAACACAGATGGGTTGGTCAGCGCCGACCCCACAGAAGCTAGTCAAGCAAGCCGAGTGGAAGATTACTACGCCGCAAACGGTCAAAGACTTCGCTGGTACTCCCTACTTCTTCGCTCGTGAGCTGCATCAAAAGCTGCACATTCCTGTCGGGATAGTTCACCTTGCCGTTCCAGGTGCGGAGATTGAGCCTTTCTTGAGCCAGGAGTTTGTCCGCGTCAATCTACCTCAGACAATTGAGAACTGGGAGTACAAAAAAAAGGACTACCCCGATCTATCTCCTCCTGGAGGCTTCTTCAACGGCATGATTTACCCGACTGCGCCTTATACTGCCAAGGGTTTTCTTTGGTGGCAGGGTGAGAGTAACGCTAGGCGATCACTACAGTACCAAGTTCTTTTTCCAGGACTAATTCAGGAATGGCGACACTTATGGGGCAAGGACGATGCACCATTTTTATTTGTGGAACTTGCCAACTTTTTGCCCAGGCAAACGCAGCCATCTGAGGACGATCCATGGCCAGCGCTGCGTGATGCTCAGCATGCAGCATTGCATCTTGCCAACACTTATGAGATCTCGACTATCGATATTCTGCCCGACGCGGAGGGCGTTGACAGTATTCATCCTCAGCATAAGCAGCTTGCTGGTCACCGTCTTTACTTGGCTGCTATAGCTAATGTCTATGGTGAAACAAATCTTATCTGGAGTGGCCCAACATATGAGTCAGCCGATTTCCAGGAAAGCAATGTAACAGTCACCTTCAATCATACTGGCAGTGTTCTTGTGGCGCATGGCGGGGAATTGAAGGGTTTTGCTCTTGCTGGCTCAGACAGGCATTTCTCTTGGGCAGAGGCAGA
>JAFAVL010000253.1 GCA_019242465.1 Chroococcidiopsidaceae cyanobacterium CP_BM_RX_35
TTTAGAAGAACCTGTATTGCTATCTCACGTTCTCCAACAAGTCTTTCAATTTACCCCAGAGGCAACGCCAGTGGGTGGCTTGTGGTGGTGGACATTTGCACTCGCCCAAAATCTACCCGAAACGCTAATTAAAGGACATGAGCGAGAATTCCTCACCTACTTCTACAGCACCTACTGTCACGACCCAAGTGCGATCGCTCCAGATGTCATCAATGAATATATGCGCTCGTTTGCCGCTCCAAAAGGTGTAAGCGGAGCATTAGGCGTTTATCGAGCGGTATTTGAATCGATTGCACAAACTGAACCATTAGCACAAAACAAGCTCAAAATTCCCGTCCTAGCCCTGGGTGGTGACCGCAGCTTGGGCGATCACGTCAAGATGATGCTGCAAAACGTGGCTCTTGACGTTCGTGGGGGAGCTATTGAACAGTGTGGACATTTTGTTGCAGATGAACGCCCGGATTATCTGGCAAAGCAACTCATTGCATTTTTTCATGACGTGCAGTATCCGACTGCGCTAAGGTCTTGAAAAGACAGGGCGTAAAAAGCTGATTATGGCCGCTATTACCACTGATGTCTGTCTTCTGTTCCCCGCATTAGCGGCAGTAGAGGCTGGCTACGATGTCTACGCTGTAATCGATGCCTCTGGAACTTGGGGAGCGCAAGCGGAATTAGCTTCGATGATGCGTTTGATGCAGGCGGGAGTCAAGACAACGAACTGGGTTTCGGTAGCTGCGGAGTTGCTGTGCGACTGGAGTAAGCCAGTAGGCAAAGAGCTAGCAAGGGTTTTCGGGGAGCGTCTGACGCCCTACGGCTACTTGATAGATAACCTTGCTGCTGCTAAGGCTGGACATTAAACATCTTTATAGTGTTCCCATACGCTTGATTAATTACTACATTGTGCAAGTTCTTACTCACAAACGAGTGGACCCGAAAACCTAATCCATTTCGATTACAAGCTTACACAAAACGGAAGGAAGACAAGTCATGACTACAACCGACCAATTGCCTCCAGACCTTGCTGCTTTTCGCGACAGCTATGTCAAGCTGTTCGGGTCGATGCCACCACTACCAGGAGCAAAGTTCGAGTCCATCGCCCAGATCGATCCGGAGTCTCTGCGCCTTGTAGAACTTCAACGTGCCCACGCCTTCTACTCCGATGTTTTCGACATCAAAACGACACAGCTGCTCCTATATGGCATGCTATTGCACGCTGGAAGCCCTGCTGCCAAGTTTCACGCCGTTGCTGCCCGGCGTGCTGGTGCAAGTTGGCAGGAGCTGCAAAAGGTGGCGGAGTTAGCTGCCGCAACTGCGGCGTCAGGTCCGATGAACAACGGCGGCTCTATCTTGAAGGAACTGCACAGCGAGGAAGCGAAGGGGTGAGCCAGATGGAGTCACAGATGGATAAGCTTAAGCCAGTCCACCAACCGCATGACAGCGGTCGCGTCTATTGGGTGGTGGGCGATCACTACACCTTCAAGCTGACTGGGGATGAGACAAATGGTGCATTCTCCCTCTTTGAATTTGTTGTGCCACCAGATAGTGGTTCGCCACCTCATAGGCACACCCGAGAAGATGAAACCTTCTACATTGTCTCTGGCTCAATGGAATTCCACGTCAATGGCACAAAGATTACCGCGCAGCTAGGCGACACAGTGTTTGGTCCCAAAAATGTGCCACACACTTTCCACAATGTCGGCACTGTTAAGGCCAAAATGATGGTTGTTGCCGTCCCAGCTGGGGTCGAAAACTTCTTCGTAGCTGCCGGAGTCCCAGCACCCAATGCAACCGCCATACCACCTCGCCCGACAAAGGAAGACATTGAACATTTGGTCAAAGTTGCTCCCAATTTCGGCATCGAGATCGTCTCACTTATTAGCTAAGAGGATGTGTGGAAATTATAAATTCTTACCCTAACCGTCTCATCATGATTCTGCTAGTTGTAGCATACTAGCCTAGATAAAGGCTTTGGAAGTAGCAGGCAAAGCTTCATATCATTCATATCAATATTTTAAAGTAGTTATGCCGTTGCCTTCCCAGCTAAATTTTCTAACACATTCCTCTATTTGTAAGTTTTAGTAATTTGGAATTTAACAATCTACTATCGCACTCTATCAGAAGTGGTTGTGTTGCAAAAATTTGTTGAGGGCAGAAAACTCCCTGAGAAGGGAATCAGTTATGCAACCACTCCAAAGATTTCAACAATGAACTTCACCCGTTTTCGGACAGCTTCTTTTTCTACTTTCTTAACTTGTCCTTTCTGCAACATGTGCATAATTTCGTAGCCTTTTATTGTTCGCCTGGCGGTGTTGAGAGGATGAATGAAAAGTATAAAGAGCTACGCTAGCTGCCCAATCATGAGCCGAACCAAAGCTGCATAAATGAAAGCTTCGGAAGTGGCAGGTAGCACTTCACAATCAATAGTTATCTGATATTAAAAATTTTGTAATATTTTGTAGTATTTCTATAATATGTGTAGAGACTGCTCAATTTGTCAGTTTCCACATCCGCTTGTCGAACTTAAACTCCATTGGTGGATCGAGAATCAGCTTTAAATCTGGGTGTTGAGGGTTCAAGATGTAGTTGAACTCAATAGGGATAATGGCTGAAGGGACTTTGAGAACAGGTGTCCGTCTCGACAACAGCCATTGCTTACCAATGTTTTGCAAAACCGGATAGACTGCTTCTTGTTGCCAATCTGTCGGCAAGCTATCCAATTTAACTGTTTCAATCGCAATATCTTCTGGAAGAAATGCTCGGATAGCAATTAGTGGAATTTTGTTACTCTCAGTATGCACAAAGACTTCTAGACTAGCCAATGCTAGACTTTCAGCCGTGTAAACTACTCGAAAGCCCTGGGGAGTCCAACGAGCTGACGCATAAAGTCCACCTTCTCCAGAAAAGGCAGTGTCTTTATGTTTTTTCTTGCAAACGCGCCAAACCTGCACTAGCCGAACATCCCATATTCAGCCTGGTAAAGAAGTTCCTCAACTTTCTTGGCTCCAGCATCATTAGAAAGCGCACCTATTGGTGTTTGCCCTCCCAAAGCGACTTTGGGGGTAGATAGCCAGCGCTGTGTTTCAGTCTCGTCTTCAAACAACTCTAGAGCTTGCTGACAAATTCGATTGAAACGTTCTAGCCGATCGGCAATTGCTAATTTAAGGACTGGATTTTGCTTTTCATAGCGAAACTGTGTGCTTTCTGAAATTCCAAATAGGTGTTTGATATCAGCACGACTAAGGGAAAAGCGTTGAGATACCTCCTTGATAGATTGGTATCTCAGACTAGACGGGACAATGCCCTCTGTACTCCGCTGGTTGACCCGAACTGGCTTCTGCTCGATGTCCGTGCGTTTTCCTGTACTAACCATAGTGTTCATTGTTTCATTTGACAGTACAATTCTATCAAATGAAACAATGAACTAATTGGACGATGCTTAAGTCAGACTCCCTGCCTCCAATCAGCCTCATTGACTTGACTCAAAGTCAGCAGCTTAAGCTTACCTCAGCTACTCCTCCATCTGATCTACGCTCTTTGCGAGTCGAGGAGTTTCTCAAGGCGCGATCGCTCTCAGCCAACTCCCAGAAAGCTTACCGCCGAGAACTTACCCGATTCCTGCAATGGACAGATCGACCTTTAGCTGACATCACACCGCGCCAGGTTGAGGAAAGGGGCGCGGATAATTACTCCATCTAGGTTCAATTTCAACCGCAAGGAGCCCCACGCTATACTGCTTCGCAGCTAGCATCGTAATGCGTTCGACTGGCGTGCAGATTCTCTGGAAAAACTAATGAAGCGCGCAAACTCCCATCCGGCTTGGATTGGTATTGCTCTGGCATTCTACGCCTTCATTGCTATTGGCATTGCAGAAGGGGGATTAGGTGTATTGCTGCCTTCCATTCTGCAAACGTACCATTTGACTCCTGCAACTGTAACGGCTCTGTTTCTCAGTCAAATGACTGGGTATATAATCGCAGCAATGACCAGCAGTTTGCTCAGCAGTTTGATAGGATTAGCCCAAATGCTGCTATTGGCTGCCATTGCGCTCACCAGTGCCCTGATTATGTATGCAGTAACTCCCCACTGGTTCGTTATGGTTGGCTGTGGGATTCTACTTGGTCTGGGAATTGGGCTGATCGATGCAGGCATTAATACGTTCGTTGCAAACAAGCAAAAAAATGCAAATTTGATGGGAATGCTCCATGCCTTCTATGGTGTTGGAGCATTGTCAGGTCCAACGTTAGCAACGACACTCTTGACATTTGGGATGAATTGGCGACAAGTTTATCTGGTGGTTGCGGGAGTTGTAGGAGTGATGATCGTGGGCATGCTGTGGGCAGTTCTACAGGGCTATCAACCCATGGTGGCAAGGCTAAGCGCCAATACAAATCCTATCACCAATCTTCAAAGCGCTCTTAAAGCGCCGATCGTTCTGGTTGCTGGTCTATTGCTGCTGATTTACGTTGGAACCGAAGTGTC
The DNA here is from genome assembly GCA_019242465.1 of Chroococcidiopsidaceae cyanobacterium CP_BM_RX_35. Next base: position 4,480 of record JAFAVL010000253.1, read on the forward strand.
GATCGGCAATTGGGCATACACAGTGCAACATGTTAGTCGAGGGATACCCGAGTGGATTGCCGGATATAGCATCAGTAGCTATTGGTTAGGACTAACCTTGGGGCGATTAGGCACAGGACAAATGGTCAAGGTTCTGGGAGCAAACCACACAATTGACCTCTCTCTCTCTCTCCTGCTGCTGGGTTTACTCACCTGGTGGCTACTACCAAATCAAGAGTTGAGCTTACCATTAATGGGATTTGCTCTTGCCGCAATTTTTCCTACCCTAATTTGGTCAATGCCACAACGCGTACCAGTAGCTATTGCACCAGCGGCAATCGGCTTGCTAGCCAGTGGGGGCAGTTTAGGAGCTGCTTTGGTGCCAACGGTCGTTGGGTGGATTGCTAACGCGCTTTCTTTGGCAGTCATTCCAGCTCTATTAATACCACTTGCTGTCTTTATGATGATTTTGCATCGTTGGATAGTGCGCTATGGAGCGTCATGTTCCCGTTCATGACGATGTATGAATTTTGAGAAGGATTAACGTACCTGCCTTGAATCTATACCAATAAAATGCCTGCTGTAAATTTTCCGGTGATCAGGTTGGCTAAGCGGGGAACCACAATTGCTGCCATCGCCCATTAAGTTCAGCCACCTTGAGTAGGCATAAGGCTTTACTACCTTTGGTAGACCAACTCATTCCCCGGTGTTTTTGACGAGAGC
>JAFAVL010000600.1 GCA_019242465.1 Chroococcidiopsidaceae cyanobacterium CP_BM_RX_35
CAGATTTGTTGTGTTTGGGAAGCGGGGATATTGGGAAAAAGAGTATGAAAATTATCAAAATAGAGCGTTCTTTCTCCGCGAATGCTCAATTTGAGCTTACCGCTTGATATTTCACATCAACTTTTACACAAAACCCGCAACCAGTTGACCATCTTCTGACGCACTCGTTCGATTGTTGCTACGCTTTGGTCGAGTGCGTCACTGATGGCGGCATCGCTCCCACCACCGTTCTCTTGATTGCAGTCGGCTTTGAGGAGAATGCGTGCATGATTGATTTTCTTAGCAGTCGTTTTTTTCCCTGTCTTGATTAATTGCTCCAGTGTCTCTCGCTCCTCCACTGTTAGGGCTACGATATATTTCTTCTTCGGCATTGCTCAATGTGCTGCTCGCTTCTCTCTCTAGTATCCCTCTTTTTAGCTCTGACGCGGTACTAGCCTCAGATTAATCTGCAGAAGTTGACGTGATCGCGGTATGCAGCAACTGCATTGCTTCCTGTTGCAGTTGAGTAACTGCCGCTGGGAATAGGACTGACTCTGGATAAACGAGCGTAAAACAGAGTCGCTCGCCTATCGTTGCAACTCCTAACATGGGACCGCTATCTCTGCCCGACATTGCAGAGGGTCCGTAGATCCCCCGCAGCTGAAGTTGCCCAAACTGTTGGGGGAGCGCTAAGCGTCCGAGATTGGTAACCATAATGTCGAAACTGTATTGCTCGATCAATCCTTGCCAAACCTGAGTTGAACTGGGATTTGCAGACATCCAGGCTTGAGATTGCTGGATGGCTGCCATGACCTGCTCGGGCTCCATTGCTTGGTTTAATTGTTGTTTGACTGACTGAGCCACTGCCCACACGCTTGTATTAGGAGTTAAAGCGTGTTCAGTCCTTGCTACGGTAACGCAAAGACTAAACCGTGCATCAGATGCAGACATGAAATGCCGTTGGAGATCGATCGGTGTTAAGCATCTGAGAGTCTGCTGTTGTTTTGAACCAGATTGACGGACGATGGCTAAGAGAAATGCAGCACAAATAGCGGCGTGGACACTAGTTTGCTCTTGCCGACAACGGAAAATTAACCGAGTTGTTGTCTCTGGGGTAAGTGAACCAGCTAGCAACCGAGAACGGGGAGAAGTTTCTGGAGGTTTGAAGTCTGAAGTTTGCAGCGCAACCGGGCAGAGAGAAAGAGCGGCATCGGCTTTACCCAGCATCAAGTCCTCAGAGGAAAGAGGCATTGGTAGAGGCTGGAGGATAGTGCTCTTGACGGCGAGCGCTTGCAAAATATCTCGGATGAGATATGTACCAGAAGTTCCATCAGCGATCGAGTGATGGTAAACGATGATTAATTCTGAAATCTCTAGAGAGTGTAGCAAGACTGCACGTACTAAGGGTGCCTGGTTCCAGTTAAAGGGTGTAGAAATTTCTGTTTCAACTTCTCGTTGCCAGTGTTGCTCGGACTGTCGCCGCAAAACTCGCAGTGGAATGCTAGCCACCTGTTCGACAAACCAGGGTTGTTCGGTTTCATCCAAAGCGATGCGTACTCGTAGCAATGGATGGCGCTGTTGTACTTGCATGAGGGCACACTTGAGTTGCTCGGTACTAAATTCTCCTTGAATCTGTGCTGTTAGCGCAAAATGCATTGGTTGAACTTGGTCGCACAACCAAAATAGTTTCTCGAATGCTCCCAGGGGGCGACAGGTAGATTCTTTTGGCTTACGGACGCTCGGTTTTAAAGTTTGAGAATGCATTTGTTTTGAATTTTGACTGGTTAGCTTTTGACTTGCTCAAGCTAGAGAATCAATTGGGGCATTAGAAGTCCGTTATATGTGGGTCTCTAGCAAGAAATTTGGGTAGGAGTTGCAATTAAGTTAAGAGCAATCTGTAAACTCCTAAGCAATCAACAAAGATAAATGACGAAGCTGCATAGACTATCGTGCTGCTATCTCGGTCTTGCAAGCTGGGAAGTAGAAGTTGACTCAAACTCAGTGCTAAAAATACAAATCAATATCTAATCATCGACGTAATATCGTCTAGCTAGGTAGTAACATTTCCCTCAGTCCGTCAATCCTAATTGATTGGTAAGAAATGATGGCTTGCATCAAATTCTTGTCCTACTCTATCAGCAAGTGTACTGAGTTCCAATGCTCAATTTCTTTCAGATTCTTACAACCCTTTATTAGATTCTTATGGTATTGGCGCAGGTTGCGTTGCAAAAAAGGTAGTGTTCTAAAAACGTTGGAAGGCTATATAATAAAAGTGTAAAAGATAGGAGTAATTAAGTATTTGGGGTTGGCTAATGACTGTTTGGCTTCCTGTTCCCTGTCCAGATTGTAACTCAGATAATATTATTAAGCACGGTAGATTAGTTACAGGTAAGCAACGCTATCTCTGTCAGAATCCAGACTGTCTCCGGCGCACTTTCGTACTGAATACAGAACAGCCAGGCCGAAAGCGGGAAGTCAAGCAAAAAATTGTGGAGATGGTTATGAATGGAGGTGGTATTAGAGATACAGCTCGCGTGTTGTAGGTAACCCACATTTCTCACAAGTTTTGCGATCCCAATTACTGAAAGCTGTACAGAGCTTATGTTTAACTCTATTTTGACTTAGGAGTCAAAATAGACAGTGTGTTGTTTTCAAGAAATTGCCGCTCATACAGCTAGGATGGCACTTCTATCAGGTCACTAGTCTGTTTGTGAGAAATACGGGTACAGCGACTTCGGATCGGTTTCGGTTGCGATCGCAAGCTCTGAGATCGGTTTCGGTGCCTCATCAAAGTAGTCAACAAGTCCGAGTTGTGCTGCGAGATAAACCGATCGAGCGATCCAAAATCCACCAATCAACTCGAACATTTTCTCTTGTGGGGTAACGCTCATTTGTTTCTCCAGTGAGAATAGAATGTTATCTAGATCAGCTTAGAGTTTCACCGCTTCAATGATGCTGAGCATTGAGGAAGTTGGAATGACTCGCGTCAGTTTAAAGCCACTGGATTGCAGCAACGTCCGGTATTCTGCTTCAGTGCGTTCCCGTCCGCCCGTCAGCAGTAGCATGACCAGATCAATAAACTTTGCTGGAGAAGGCTCGTTACCAGGTGGAATCAGGCTTTCAACAAGGAGTAACTTTCCATGATCCGGCATGGCTTGGTGACAGTTTTTGAGAATCATCAAGGACTTTTCATCATCCCAATCGTGAATGATCCGGCGCATCAGATAAGCATCTCCACCCGATGGCACAGACTCAAAGAAGTTTCCGGCAACGGGTTGAATTATCTCGTCTACACGGACATTTGCAATGATTTCGGGTCGATCGAACAGAATGCCTTTGACATGCGGGTACGACCGCACAATCGCAGAAATTAAGCTTCCCTGCGCTCCACCCACATCCACGAGCGTCTTGAACCGAGAAAAGTCATAGCTGGCAACAACAGCTTGCATGCTCGCAAATCCCGAACTAGTCATCCCCTGCGAGAATATCTGAGCATCTTCGGGATGTTGAGCGTAGTGATCCCAAAGTGACATGCCTGCGACAGCATCAAAAGCAATCTCACCTGTTTTCAAACTATGTAAGCCATGACTCCAGGCCAAAGATTGCGCGTATCCCATATGCGTGAGCGCATAATATCGCATTGAGCCAGGGCTACTGCTTTGCAGCGTTGCCCCTAATGGTGTCAGCGCAAAACATTGCTCCGAGACTTCGGTAAAAATGCCCACACTGGCTAAAGCACGCAGAAGTCGATAGAGTGCTCCCGGTTCGGTATTCGTTGCGGCTGCGAGTTGAGCGATCGTTTTCGGTTTCTCGTCAAACACATCGGCAACTCCTAACTGAGCAGCAAGATAGATTGATCGGACAATCGAGAATCCAATAATTAGATTCAGCATCGTTTCTTGGGGAGCAACTTCTAATTTTTCCATGATTCACCTTTTTGTAATGTTTAAGCTTTAGTCTGTAAGGGAATGGCTTGATTGAGGAATGCCTCATCGTTAATCAGTTGAGCAAATTGCAAGGATTGCTTTGCTTATTCAGGAGTGAGGAGTTCAAGCATCAATTTGTTTTCCGCTTAGCGAGAAGAGTTTGCCCTGCAATCCTGAGCGAAGGATTCTTCCAACAAAGCGAGCCATTCGAGCACGTGCCCCTCCCCGATGACACGCTTGGGCGAGGTAGCTTGCACATCATCGGGCAATGACGGTATGAAGTCGTTGTAGAACGCTCGCACCTTCTCCTTGCCGACAGCCACTGGTGCCCACCCGTTGTAAATCGATGCGTCCTCGGTCAAGGTGGCCAACGCCGCCTCGACATCTTTGTTAACAAACTCTTGGGCAAGGTGGTCCGCCCAGATTTGCTCGAGCTTCTGGGGTGTCATAGTTGTTCTCGTGACTGTCTGCTCACTCATTCTTCCCTCCTATTGACATGTTTTCATTAAAGTTCTCCTGATTTAAATGCCCGATTTTCAGTCTGATCTTGTGGCATGGTTCATCGTGAGCTTAATCAGCTTTCACATGAATACACAAACCTCGCAGATAATTGCCTAATCCTCTCAATCAAGGCGTTGGGAGTGGAGAACATTGGTTCTATCTATCTAAAGTGTATTGAGTTCCAATGCTTGACTGCTTTCAGATTCTTACGACGATTTGTCAGATTCTTCTGGTGAAGAGCGAATTTGTTTCGGTGTCATTCGAGTTAGGCGTTTAAAGTTTTGAGTCAGATGGCTTTGACTCTTCTTGGAAATTGCTTGCAAAAACCTTTGTCTTCCCTACAATCTATTGCATCAATGGCAGCGATTTTGATATTGAACTGAACTCATCAGTCAGATACCCCCAGCGAAGCTGGTGGCTTGATGAGTGTGACCGCCTCAAAGGCGGGTGACCTCGCCAAGAGTATCTCTGCTATTGGCTAGAACTGTCCTCCTTTATCAGCAATCTCCTGTTCTCGAATATAGCGACGCACCGCTT
>JAFAVL010000540.1 GCA_019242465.1 Chroococcidiopsidaceae cyanobacterium CP_BM_RX_35
GTAGGGCGGCTGCTACTAGCTGGCTTGGGTATGGGTCGTTTTACCGACATGGCATCGCCTGCTTGACGGACTGGGCGTGGCGTGTCTAAGTTGCGTATAGGACTAGTATGTCCGGTTGGGCGCGGCTTATTTTTCTTCAGCCTTGGCTTTGATGGCAGAGCGGCAATGGGCACGCCTGCTTGTAACACTAATGTGTCAGCTTGCCGTTTTACTTGCAAATCCCAAAATTTACCTACAGCTTTGATTGCAAGATCGCCCTGAATTTTTAATTTGAAATATTTAGGTGATTCTGATTCTTTACGAGGAGCCTGCCTGATTTTGACGACGAAGTGTCCCTCTGCGACAGACTGATAAATGACCTCACCACGCACAGAAAAATAACCATCTTCGATTTCTGTGCTACTTGCCGCTCTTCGCTCTTCTGTTGATAGGCTTGTTGTAGCTGGCAGTTGTTTACTCAGTTTCTCTGGCTCCCAAACTCCAACAATTTGCAGGTGTAAGTTGCCGTCTTGCTGTCCGCTGCGTGGATAGACCACCCACAAATGTTCTTGTTCTAGATCCAGATGATTCTTGAGCAAACTCATAATTCGCCCCAGGAGGACAGCGTTAATTTCTGTCCCGTCAGATGCTAAAAGTGTACCCTGAGTGAATTGTTCAACGCTCGCTTTGTAGCAACCGCGAACTAAGCCGATAGCTCGGTACTGTAGTGGTTCACTGGGAGGTGGAATCGGTTGCAGTCGATTCAAGCCAGCTAGTTCATCTGTCTGAGCTTGGTCAGAGGTGAGATTAGGTAATTCGGAAGATGGATTGACAGAGGAATTCATAAAAACTCCTGGCGGCGGAGACACATCTTGCTCGGGATTTGTGCGATTGCTGCTACTCATTAGTCTGAGCGGCTTGCTGTTGCATTGCCGTCTTGGTTACCAATACTAAGAGCGTAGCCCAACCCTATTGTTCATAGTCTAGTGTGCGCAGCATAGCATATCTAGAAAATTTCAACTTTCTCGCGCTCTCATTGATAATGACAATAGAGTTGAGGGCAGTTTTGTGTCTCAGTCACGCAATCGCTGGTTAATTAGTATCGTGTTGATCCTGGCAATCGTTGGCTTTGTGGGATTTTCTATGGCTCCTTTGCTGAATGCCTCATTTAAGCAAAATCAAACGTTGCCACCCACTGTTAATACCACAGCAAAAACAAACCTGGCAGACAAAGCACGGGGTTATGAACTGGTTTTGCAGCGAGAACCTGAGAATCAGACGGCACTACAGGGTCTAGTACAAGCGCGAATTCAACTTCAGGAAATCAAAGGGGCGATCGCCCCGATGGAAAAGCTAGTGGCTTTGAATCCGAATCAGATGGAATACAAGTTGCTGCTAGCACAACTCAAGCAGTTTGACGGCGATCGGGATGGGGCTATCCAGGTTTATCGCTCGATGTTGGCAACCAAACCGGGAGACATGGGTGCTTTGCGAGGGGCAGTTGGTTTGCTGCTCCAACAAAACCACCCGGAGGAAGCGATTAACTTGTTGCAGGGTACCTTAAAAACAGCTAACCAAGAAAACCCAACCCAGCCTGGCAAAGTCGATGTAGCAGCGGTACAGTTGCTGCTGGCTCAAGTCTATGTTACCCAAAAACGTAATGACCAAGCGATCGCTATTTACAATCAGGCGATTGAGCAAAATAAACAGGATTTTCGCCCAGTGTTGGCAAAGGCGGTTGTACTAAGGCAAGAGGGTAAGACCGAACAAGCTAAATCTCTGTTTGAAAGTGCTGCTGCCTTAGCACCAGAGCAATACAAAGAAGAAATCAAGCACTTAGCAGCAGAGAAACCCATAGCTGAAATTTCTCCCAAGTCTGAGAAACCATCTGTAGCTGAGTCCCTTCCGCCTGTCCCACAGGAGCAGGGAAGCACTCCTACGCCGCCTGCACCTAATAGCATCCCCACTGACAAAAAGTAGGCTATTGCTCCAATTCTTCATCTACCCTGGATAAAAACAGCAACACCAAAGAAGAGAAACAAACATCCCCTAGCAAAAGTGAGCGTGCGCTTGGGGAGGCGCCTTACTAACCTCCGCCCTCCAACTTTGACAGCGATCGCTGTACAAACCCCATGCCCCAGCGTGGCACCAATTATCACGCCAACTGGTTGATAGGAGATTGCTAGAGCAATGGTGCCAACTTGGGAAAGATTGCCCCACCCTGCTAAAAAAGTGAGCCAAAAGGCATTGAGAATCATCTCTAGACGATGTGGTTTTAGCATCACCTCAGTTGCTCTTACGACATCGGTTGCCTCTTTTACGACCGCATCATAGGCGTGTGCTGGCATTTGCATAGCTTGGTATAGTAGCCTGACACCACAGCCAATAAACAAAGCAATTTCCGCGTCATAAACTATGTCGAACTGAGGTATCAGAGACGCTGCTTTTCCCACGATGACAGCGAGGATAGTCGTTGATACCAAAGCTGCGGTTGCTCCCATATATATCAGCCCTCGCGAATGGCGCATAGCTAAGATAGAGGCGATTAAGAAGGTTTGATCGCCTAATGCAACTAAAATCAGTAACAAACTTGCTACGGTTGCTCTTAACACCTGATAGAGATCAATATTTCCGTTCTTGTGGCTCAAACATAGTCAGCGTTACGGCTCGATACTGAATTTCAAGCCCGGCAGGTGAATAATATGCCATTGTGTGCTTGAGAAAATTGCCATCGTCTCGCTGGGGATAATCTTCCCGGAAATGAGCGCCTCGACTTTCTAAGCGGTTACAGGCTGACGTCAGAATGATTTGCCCTACAACCATTAGGCTCTGTAACTCTAGAGCTTCAACGAGTTCCGTATTCCAGCAACTCCCTTTATCATCTAAATAGATTTGAGAGTACTGCTGCTGTAACTGTTGCAGATCT
>JAFAVL010000099.1 GCA_019242465.1 Chroococcidiopsidaceae cyanobacterium CP_BM_RX_35
TCTAGGCGGCGGTTTACCGAAAGGGCGGGTCATCGAAATCTATGGTCCAGAAAGCTCAGGTAAGACAACTGTAGCACTGCATGCAGTAGCGGAAGTGCAGAAAGATGGCGGTATCGCTGCTTACGTTGATGCTGAACATGCTTTGGACCCTACTTATGCTGGTGCATTAGGTGTTGACATTGATAACCTGCTGGTTTCCCAACCCGATACTGGTGAAGCCGCGCTGGAAATTGTCGATCAGCTAGTTCGCTCTGCTGCTGTTGATATTGTAGTGATTGACTCAGTAGCAGCACTCGTTCCTCGAGCTGAGATTGAGGGTGAAATGGGAGATGCTCATGTTGGTCTTCAAGCTCGGTTGATGAGTCAAGCCCTACGGAAAATCACAGGCAACATTGGTAAGTCTGGCTGTACAGTGATTTTTATTAATCAACTGCGGCAGAAGATTGGTGTTACCTATGGTAATCCAGAGACCACAACTGGCGGCAATGCCCTAAAGTTCTACGCTTCGGTGCGATTGGATATTCGCCGGATTCAAACTCTAAAAAAAGGTACAGAAGAATTCGGAAACCGCGTCAAAGTTAAAGTTGCCAAGAACAAGGTTGCTCCCCCTTTCCGTATTGCCGAGTTCGACATCATTTTTGGTAAGGGTGTTTCCACTTTGGGTTGTGTTGTTGACTTAGCAGAAGAAACTGGTGTCATCACTCGTAAGGGAGCTTGGTATAGCTACAACGGTGATAACATTTCCCAGGGTCGAGACAACGCGATTAAGTATCTGGAAGAAAATCCCACCATTGCCCAGGAAATTCAGCAGCAGGTACGTCAAAAGCTGGAAATGGGGGCTGTTGTCTCTGCTAACTCTGTAACAGCAATTAACGACGAAGAAGCTGAGGAACTGGAGCTAGAGGGCAGTAGTAGCGAAGAATAAATGCTAACTGAGAGGGGTGGGTCAGAAACAGCAGGGGGAAGGTCTCCTTGCTCCCCCTCTCACCACTGAGCACTACCTCTTTGCAATTGCAATTCTCCCGCTCTACTCAGCAGGAATGACAGCCCGCTATGCTGGCCAACCCGACGTGTCATTCGGCAACAAACTAAGGTTTGTAGAGGCGGGGCAGATGAAACAGGAAGCTTGCTGTTTACCGCAAGTACTTCATATCCGCTTAGTAACTACAGTGGGGGATTCACAGGGTGGGACAGCGTATTTGACGAGATTAGCAAGTTCCTGTAACTGGCTAATTGCCTCTGCTCCCTCTAACTTCATCAGTTCACGATCGTCCCGCATCTCTGTCCAGGTAATGCCATAGTCTGACACCAGAAATCGAATCAGGTGATTGTCTGCCAGGCTGACCATAAATGAAGCGCTATTCATTTGACCGCCACAGGTATAGCAAGAAGCTGGGTAGCCTCGCCGCTCTAGTACAATAGCCAAGGCTTGGAGATTCATCACCAGGTCTTGGACAAATTGTCGGTGTTGTTCTGCTAATCTCAGAAACACGTTTGTCCCCCTACACCACAACTAACAATTGTAGACGATATTTTAGATTTCTTTCAGAATGCCCCTAATATCTCTCCTCAACCACAATCTTCAACGACTTAACTAGCATGTTAATCAAGTGTTTGCCGCTGTGAAGTATCACAGCGGTCAATTTCAATTTAGTTAACTTGCCAAAGACCGAAGGCTGGACCAATGAACCTGATGGTCAACCAGGAAGCGACCAACAGACCAATGCCAATCCAAGCACCACGATTAGCCCAACTAGTTAACTGCTGGGCTTGGCTTTTGTTAATAGGAAGCCAGGGAAAGAGCCGAGCTTCTTGACCATATTTTTCTTTGAGTGCATCTTTACGACGCTTTGCTTCACCCATGATCCTGATGCAGTGTATTTCTGCCCCAATGACATCTACTATTCTAGTCGTTTGGTTGGGCAAATAGGCTGCTATCTAGGTAACTAAGGCGAGCTAGAGGGCTGAGAGCGGCTAGGATTTGAGAGCCATAGCTGCGGTGAAGTACCCGGCTGTCAAGCAGGGCAACGACACCTTGGTGTTCTCGCATCGGCGCGACGGCTCGAGCTAATTCACTTAAAGCCTCCGGCAAGAGATATATGCGGAACCAGTCCTGGCGAGATTGTTTATAGTAACTCACCCGCCCAGATACCAGGGGGTTTTCTAGCGAAGGTAGGGGAAGGGTTGCTATGACTAAGAGCAGTGGGGCTGGCAGAACTGCCTGATGCTGTCGCCAGAACTCCCATCCACTCACAAGGATACCATTTTCCTCTAAACAGGTTTTCTCCACCTGCACCCGCGAACCAAACTCTGCAGCAAGAGTGGCACCAATCTGAGCCTTAAGCGGCACATCACCTACCAACAGCACTGTTAAGCCCGGAGCTGTGGCGCTCAGGCAAAGCAGGGAGTGGACTTTTTGAAAGCAGGCGGCTTGAAATTCAGGAGTATTGGGCAGGGGCAACTGCTCTGGTAAATATAGTTGAATTAAATCGCTCTGACGATCAGCCGAGAACTTGAGACAAGTCAAATCACTCAAGCCAACGTTATGTCGGTAAATCGGAGCCTCAGCTTCTCGATCTAACGTACTACCAATCAATACGACAGGTTGCTTAGACCAGATTGGCGATAGCGCCGACGCCACCTCTGCTGGAGCGCTGGATAAAGAAAACAAACCTGGGCGGCGAGCAACAGTTGCCCAGAAGATCTGAGTCTCTGCTTGCAGCCGTTGCTCAAAATTCCTCCAAGCTGGGGGTAGATCTGAGAGACTATTACCCTCGGAAGCTTGTAAGGTTGCATAGAGACTACGCAGGATATTTTGCTCTTTTGACTCAATCAGGTAACACTCGTAAGGATTAACCGGGTGCTGAAAAACTGATCGAGTCAATTTCACTCGTGCCTCTCGAATCGTCTCTCTTATGCTGGGACGAGCCAGCATGAGTTCTTCCCAATCGCTAGGTTGAATACTGGCAGTCAGTTGAGTCCGCGCCCAGTCTTCTAGGTCATCGACGCCATCAATTATGGTAGGAATACCAGGAGGAAATTCCTCGCGTTTTGCTAACTGAGCAGCCAACCAGGCTTCAGGGGAGGTGAGTAACAATCCCTGAAAATTATGACTTGGCCATTGCTCTCCTGTCCGGATGGCTTTGTTAGTTTGAAACCATTCCTGTAATCGGGGAATTTCTACTGCTTTGAGACGCTGCTGTACCTCAGTCGGAGCCACTATAATTGTCGGCTTGGGCCATAACAACGCGGGTGCCAAATAGCTCAGACGATAATGTCCCTGGTAGCCACAGGCTGCCCCTACCTGAATTAAGGCTCCGCGCCCTAGCCGCAAGGCGCGAGCTACCAAACGTGCCATCGTCAAATGATGTGGCCAAGCTGCCTCATCCTGCGATCGCAAAAAGCTATGCAGTGAGTCATGGACTTCTACTTCAATCACCCGTCTACAGCTCCTGAAACTAGCAAGTTAGCCTCGATTGTGATGTCAGCACCCAAGATGCATATGGTAGCATTTAGACCCCAACTCCCCCCACCTCCACTATGCCGACCTATACAGGAATATCTAGCGAAGCCTTCAGGCATCCTCTTGACCAGCAAGCCGAGCAAGCTTTACGCAGCTTACCAGGCTTCGATCTGATTGCTCGTCAGTTTGTGAAGTTTGTCTACGAGCGTCCACAGTTGGTATATCTCATGGGTAACAGTATCCAGGTGGGACCACGTCAGTACTCTAGTATTTACCAAATTTTTCGGGAATGCGTCCGCGATCTGGATATTTCCCCAGAGCCAACTTTGTTTGTCTCCCAAGCTCCTTTAGTCAATGCCTATGCTCTTGGTCAAGAGCTACCCTTTATGGTTTTAAATACTGGTCTTTTAGACTTGCTAAATGAGGCAGAGATTCGCACAGTGATCGCGCATGAATTAGGACACCTGAAATGTGGTCACACAATTCTGATGCAAATGGCGATGTGGGCTATTAGCACCGCTAGTTACATTGGTGAAAGAACGTTTGGCTTAGGCAATATTGTTGGTAGCGGTTTAATCTATTCATTTTATGAATGGCAACGCAAGGCGGAGTTATCTGCTGATCGGGCTTCTCTCTTAGTGAGTGATGACTTAAATAGTGTAATGCATTGCATGATGAAATTGGCTGGCGGGAGCGTGCGGTACGGCAACGAGTGCAGCTTGGAAGAATTCATTCGCCAATCAGAAAGTTATCAAAATCTCGACCAAGACAATCTCAATCAGGTATATAAATTTATACTGTATAATAATCTTTCCCAAGGTGTATTTCTCAGTCATCCATTTACAGTGGAACGCCTGACTTATTTGAGAGAGTGGGCAAACTCCGAGGAATATCGCCAGATTCACCTAGGGAATTATCAGCGAGCAGGAGTTGCGACAGGAGCAGTTGATGTTACGGCTAAGACACCTAGTGATGAGGTAGGAAACCTGCGCCAGCAGATTGAGGAGTTACAGCGGGAAATTGAGCGGATGAAGAAGTCGCAATGAGATACGGCTTTGCAATCTGATCACTACCCAGCAATTCCATCTAATTCTCAATGGCTAGAGCAAGCGCGTTCCTCACCGGATGACCTCGCTTCAATTTGCTCGATTCTCTCTCTCAACCTCTGTCGCGCAGGGGCAGGAATCTGGAATTCCTCCAAGGTGGCGATGGTCCGCTTGTAGCTGCCCAATATTCCACCACCCGCTGCCGATGCCAGCCATCTACTCGTTCATCTTCCACTAAGTAGTAGTAGTGGTGTGACTTGATTGTCTTTACCCGGATAAACATCGTCAGATGCCTAATATGTCGGGTCTAACTACTACTTATCTTAAGTAGCGAGGATACCGTTGGCGATTAGCAAATCCTGCTGCTGGCGCTCGAGGGATAGAAGCAGGATTTGCTCAATGGTTGTTGAAACCCATTGATTCTAATGAGTTAGTTGAAGCGATCGCTCATGCAACAGGGTACTCCACATCAACCCGTGAGGCCGTTTGTGCATGTTGATGCGAGTGGAACGAAGCCTGAACTTCACTAGGGTTTTGACAGCAATTTTTGACACTCCCCGCGATAAATCGACGGGAATTCTTGGTTCAACGAGCCCACTTACTTGGAGCGCCTTGCGTTACTCCAAGTAGAGGTGGATTCTCCCCAAGCGTGACACCCGGGATGCCCTCCCTTAGTTGCATTGCTGCAAACTTTGTTTGATTTAGCTAAAAAGCTAAGTGCTGTTCGTTCAGATCCTGTGAATCTTTTACCTACTTACAGGCGTGCATCCGTAGATACACTACTGGAACAACAAAGTAGAACCCTATAGATTCAGTTGCCAAGGTCAGCCAGTGCGGTCTTAGGCTTTGCCCAAGTGGAGCAACTGGCGGTGCAGCGTTAATCTTTTGGGTTACTAGGTTTTTTAAGTGGTTGATTACTTTGCCACTCTCCCAAGAGTACATTTGATTTATCTATGTTGTCGATTATACTTTATTTAAAAATATTAAGTATTGCTACGGCAGGTTCGCGCCCTGCCTTTAGCTTTCGTCACCGCTCTGAAGAGACGGTGTTTTCAGCTTTTTTCTTATAATTAGAGACCTATCTCAGTTTATTCCGTCAATCCCTAGTCCTCTTTCGCAGAACCAGTCATGTCCGAAGCAGAAATCCGTGCCACGCGATTAGAAAAAGTTGAACAGTTGAAGCAATTGGGGTTCAATCCCTATGCTTATCATTGGGAATTAACCCACCACGCAGCTCAATTGCAGGAAAAATTTGCTGATTTGCCCAGTGGAGCAGAAGTTGATGTAGAAGTGGCAATGGCTGGTCGCATCCTCGCCCGTCGCGTTTTTGGTAAACTAGCCTTTTTTACTCTACAAGACGAAACTGGCACGATTCAGTTGTACCTGGACAAAAATCAAATTCAGGCTGCTATGGCAGAAATTGATGCCGATGCTTTCGAGCACCTGAAACATCTTACAGATGTGGGGGACATTCTAGGAGTTAGAGGGAGAATTAAACGGACGGAGAAGGGTGAGCTATCTGTTTACGTGCAGCAGTACGCGATTTTAACTAAATCATTGCTGCCCTTACCCGACAAGTGGCACGGGCTTACAGATGTAGCCAAACGCTATCGACAGCGCTATGTTGATCTGATTGTTAATCCCCAGGTGAGGGAAACCTTTCGCCGCCGGGCTCAGATTGTAGCTGGAATTCGCCGATATTTAGAAAATTTGGGCTTCCTCGAAATCGAAACGCCCATTCTTCAAGCAGAAGCTGGAGGAGCTGATGCCCGCCCCTTCACCACCTACCACAATACTTTGGAGATGGATCTGTATCTGCGGATTGCGACAGAACTCCACCTCAAGCGGCTGATTGTGGGCGGGTTTGAAAAGGTATTTGAACTGGGACGGCTATTTCGCAATGAAGGGATCTCTACTAGGCACAATCCCGAATTCACGACGATTGAAATGTATCAAGCCTATGCCGACTACCACGATATGATGGCATTAACAGAAGATATGATTGCCACTATCGCCCAAGAGGTACTTGGTACGCAGCAAGTGACTTACCAGGGTGAGGTCATTCACCTCACACCGCCCTGGCGACGAGCCACAATGCACGAGCTAGTGCAAGATGTGACAGGTATAGATTTCAGCCAGCTCCATACTCTTGAGGATGCCGTAGCTGCTGCACGTCAGGTTGGCGTCGAGAGTACTACAGAACTGAACTCCATCGGGAAGGTACTCAACGAAGTCTTTGAACATAAGGTAGAAGCTACCCTAATCCAACCCACCTTTGTCCTGGATTACCCGGTTGAAATTTCTCCCCTTGCCAAGCCTCACCGGTCCAAACCTGGACTGGTGGAGCGATTTGAACTATTTGTTGTTGGACGCGAACTCGCAAATAGCTTTTCAGAACTCACAGATCCAATTGAGCAGAGGCAACGGTTGGAAGCGCAAGCTGCTCGGAAGGCAGCTGGGGATTTGGAGGCTCAAGGTGTGGATGAAGACTTCCTGACAGCACTTGAGTACGGGATGCCGCCGACGGGTGGAGAAGGGATTGGGATTGACCGCCTCGTCATGTTATTGACAGATGCGGCAAGCATTCGGGATGCGATCGCTTTTCCTCTCCTGAAGCCCGAAAGAATTCAAGACGAGCAAGAGGGGTAAGGGAAATTAGTTAGACACTTCCGCCATCTCAATAACTCGCCCTTCCATATCCTTGACTAGGAAGTTTAATGGCTTACTATTGCGGACTTTATGCTTTAAGCCACGTAACTCTACGCGCATTAATACTTGCTCTAAACACTCACGATCAAAACAAACATGGCGCTGTTGATTTTTTGCCCCTAAACTCGCTCCAGATATGACATGTAGCTGAGCATTCTTTTTAAGTTGATACCAAAGACCTTCAGTATCACTAGCTAACCTTCTAGTGTTAGTTATGCTAGGAGCCGCAGACATGTAAAGTGGGTTGACTCCTGCTGCTCCCAAAGTCTGTTCATAGTTGTAGTAATAGTGTAAAGGCACCTCAGCTGCTTGCAGATCTAGCATTCCCTCATACAACTGTCGCGCCACATCTAGGTCAGACACCATAACTGTGTAAACTTTTGGCGCACTGGTGAGGAACATCCACATAGCGACCGCGTATGCTGCCAACAGCATCACCATGATGCCCTGTGTAGAGAACAGGCTATCAAGTGGCAACCCGGGTAAAAAGGAACCTAAGGTAAAAGGCGGAATCAGAATTGGGAGCGCACTAACTACTGGAACCATGAGCAAAATATGGGGATGAACAAGTCGCGATTAAGCTTGAGCTATAGAGTCAGATTACACCTGACACTACTAGTCTACCAATATAAAACTGACTCATTCAATCCCCAAGACTGTCACCAACCTAGAAACGGCAGAACTTTTGTTTGACTATTTTGGTGGTGTGTTGGGTTGCGTTGAACTACCAGGACCAAGCTGTTGTTGCTGTTCGTATGGTGATGGTGTATCCGCTGGCAAGTTCGGGTTGGTTGGTGAAGCGCTAGATGGACCAGAATGCCCTCTCTTTTTCTTCTCCCCTGTAGGTTTCTGAGGTTGCGTTGAACTACCAGGACCAAGCTGTTGTTGCTGTTCGTATGGTGATGGTGTATCCGCTGGCAAGTTCGGGTTTCTTGGTGAAGTAGTAGGTGGTATGCTATCAGAGTTTGTCCCTGTAGGTTTCTGAGGTTGTGTTGAACTACCAGGACCAAGCTGTTGTTGCTGTAGGTATGGTGATGGTGTATCCGCTGGCAAGTTCGGGTTTCTTGGTGAAGTAGTAGGTGGACCTGAGGGATTATTAGAGTCACTAGGTGGTGGGGTCATGCCACCTCCTGGCATTGGTTGATTCATTGGAGGCGAGGCGGGCGTGGTCTCCGAGGATGAACCAGCGCGGTTGTATGGGGGCTCGTTAAAAATACTGGGGTGGGGGTTAGTAGCTGGAGCGCCAGATCTACCAGCCTGGGCCAGATGCTGATTGTGCATCATCCGGGGCATTGCCATTGCCGGTAGGCTAACTGCCAGGCTACCAGCAAGAGCCCCAACTAGGGTAACCTGTTTGCGAAACTTGATTATGTGTTGCTTATTCATTCATACCTTCTTGGCAATGAAACCACTTCTGTA